>DASYSS010000030.1 GCA_036003045.1 Gemmatimonadaceae bacterium | reverse complement strand
CGTCCAGGGCGACGGTCTCATTGCGGCGAACCAGCTGGCCTCCTGGCCCGCGCAGCTTTCGACGGCGGCCGGACGCACGTTGAACCTGCCGCTGATCGACGGCACCGGCTGCAGGTCCCCGCTGACGCCACCTCTCGCATTCGGAAAGCGGCTGAGCGGCGAAGGAGCCGGCGACGACCCGGCCCAATTGAGCTTTTCACCGGACGAGGCGGGCGTGTTCCTGCCCGTCGACAACGTGGGTCTCAATGGCGCGCGTACCCATGACGCTCTGTACGCGACCGCCCAGAACATCACCGACCAGGGCAACGCGAAGATCTACTCCCGCGTGCTGCAGCCCGGGCAGACGCAGGTTTCGACGATGATGGCGGCGAATCCGAAGCTCGTGTCCGTCGAGCTCGGAGCGAACGAAGTTCTCCAGGCGCGTTCCGGCATCGCCATCGAGGGCGGGAACCTCGCGTCGTTCGACGCCTGGGCTCCGGTCTACGATCAGGTGCTGGACAGCGTGCAGAAAGTGACGAAGATGGCCGTCGTCGTCGGCCTCATCGACGACCTCGGTCACGCCGCGGCGTTCCGCACGGGCGACGAATTGTGAAACGACCGCGCTGCGTTCCTGCAGAACTTCTACGTCGACGTGCAGCCGGACTGTCAGAATAGTCCAAACCTTGTTTTCGTCCCCTTCGCCGTGCCGATCGCCGCCGCGACCGGTGCCGCCTATTTCCAAAACAGTCTGCCGCCGTTTCCGTTCAGCTGCGCCCCGAAGGCACCCTCCGACGTCGACTTCATACTGAGCCCGAGCGAGCAGACGACGCTGAACAACCTGATGCATCGCATGACCACTCACATCCAGGCGGAAGCAACGCGGCGCGGCTTTGCGTACTTCTCGCTCGACGGCCTGCACCCGAGCGCGGCCGGCCAGACGATTCTAGCCCGCGCGGCCGCGCAAGCGTTGAACGACACATACGGGCTGGGAATCCCCCTCCCATAACGGTCAGTTGAAACAAGTATCCCGATAGCCGAGGGCGATGGGTCGAGGGCTCCGAGCAACGACCGCAAGGCGTGCCTCGGGACCCAAAGCCCATCGCTCTCCGCCTTCACCGTCCGGCCCGCCACTCTTCCGTCGGCGCGGGACACGCTCTGGACGGGCGATTCGGGGCGCGAGAGAATACCTCGTCCCCGTCCGGAGCAACGAATCATGGCAGCTGCCGCACTGCGCCGCTCGACGTTGGCCGTCGCGTCAACCCTCGGCTTTGCCGCCTCGGCGTGTTCTTCAGATCAGATCATTGCGCCGTCATCTCCGACAGCGCGGCCGTCGGAACCGTCGGCGAGCCTCTTCAGCGCGCGTCCGGTCTTCGAGCGCTACGTGGCGATCGGAACGAGTATCAGCGCCGGCGTACAGAGCGATGGGCTGATCTTCACGACGCAGGCCGCGGCGTGGCCGGCGCAGCTCGATGGGGCCGTGTTGCGAGTCCTGAAACAGCCGTATATCGGCGGCACCGGATGCGCGTCGCCGATCCTCACACCGTTGATCCTCGCGAAGCGCTTGAGCGGCGAGAGCGCTCTGACTCAAGGCCCGGCGCTGAGCTGCGCGCCGTTGCTGCCGGGGCTTGCACCTCCGTTCGACAACGTCTCGATCAACGGAGCGCTCACGAGCGACGCGCTGAACACGACGCCGCAAACTCCGGGTGTCGATCAGATCTATTCTCGCGTGTTGGGGACGGGGATGACGCAAGTCTCGACGATGCTGGCACGCAACCCGACCATCGTGTCGGTGGAGCTCGGCTCGAACGAGGTGCTCGGCGCGCTGAGCGGCCTCCCGCTCAATCAGACGTTGTTTCCCGAACCATTATGGGAGTCGGTCTACGATCCGATCCTCGGCCTCGTCAAATCCAAAACCGACAAGGCCGTCGTGGTTGGGCTGATCAACGATCTCAGACACGTCCCGGGCATCCGTACGGGCGACGAGCTGTGGGCCGATCGCGCCGAGTTCACGCTCTTTCACGTGACCGTCCTGCCCGACTGCCAGGGGAGCACGAACGTGATCTACGTTCTGCCGACTGTTGGGGTGGCCGCGGCCGCTGGCCTCGCGTCCGCCCAGCACGGGGGACCGTTCGTTCCGTTCAGCTGCACGCCGAATCCGATTTCGCAGATCCCTGATTTCATTCTGACGAGCGGGGACGCGGACATCGTGAACGGACAGATGCTCGCGATGACAAATCACATCCATACGCTAGCCGGGCAACTGGGCTTCGCCTCTTTCGATCTTAGTGCGCTCTACGACCGGAGCGACATCAAGGGTCCGTTCAGCCTGACGAAGCTCATGACGTCACTCGCTCCGTTCGGTCCGTACTTCTCGGCCGACGGCATTCATCCGAACGGCGCCGGACAGACCATTCTCGCCCACGCGGCGGCGCAGGCGCTGAACAGCAAGTACGGCCTAGGTATTCCGCTTCTGTAGGCGGCGGTACACGGGGAAGGAGCCGCGGAAAACTGAAAAGCAAAACGGGTTGAACGGAAACAAACGGTACGCGCCTTTTTACGAACGACCTCGGTCTGCCACTCCAGGCCAACCGAGGTCGTTCCAAAAGCTGCCGCAGTTCCAGTTGCCGTTCAGTACACCCCGTTTTGCCGTTCAGTTATCCCACGACTCTTCCCTTCGCGACACAACCGGGGCTTCATCACCGACAAGCCGGGTATGAAGGATCCGGTCCTGAAATCACCAGGCGATCTTTTCGGTTCGCGATCGCCGACATCACGGCGTGCATGAACCGCGCGAGCCGCGCCATGTGGTCGTAGTCGATGTAGCGCGGCTCGTCGGTCGGCTCGTGATAGTCGATCGAGTATCCCGTCGAGAAGTACGTCACCGGAACGTTCTTGTTGACGTAGTTCACCTGGTCGCTCCGGCAGAAGCGCCTGAGCGGATTGGCCGGTACGTCCCAGCTGTAGTCGATCGTCATCGGCTCGGGGAGCGTCGCGTTCACCGAGTCGATGATGTTGCCGAATTGCTTCGACAGCCGGCGTGATCCCAGTGTTTGCACCGACGCCGGGCCGCCGAACTTCACGTCGCTCGCGCGACCCTTGCCGACCATGTCCATGTTGTGCGCCGCGTCGATCGAGTCGAGCGGAATCGTCGGGTGATCGACGAACCACTTGGAGCCCAGCAGGCCGGCCTCTTCGCCCTCGTGTGAAACGAAGATGATCGAGCGCGCCGGATGCTCGCTCGCGAACTTCTCGGCGACCTCGAGGAGCACGACGGTTCCGGAACCGTCGTCGTCGGCGCCGTTGTTGATCGAATCGAGTCGAGGCGGACGAATGGATCGCGCGAAGGCGATCAACGAGTCGATCTGTCGCTGCTGAGCGGCGGTCGGGGCACCCGGCCGGTCATTCGCGCCCTGCGGACGCATGACCCGATCGAACGCGCGCACCGAATCGTGATCCACCGGCCGCGGCAGCATCCCGACGTGGTCGTTGTGCGCGCTCAGAAGCACATACTCTCCGGCGCGCGCGGGGTCCGAGCCCGGAAGGATCGCGATGACATTCCGCGCCTGATACTTCGACAGCGTGAACTGGTTCGTCCAGTTCGCGCTCACGGGGGCGCCGGTCGCGCCGACACTGAGTTGATCGAGTGGCCGTCCGAAGATCTTGGCGGCGAGCGACGCACTGATGGCGGCGGCTGGCGCACCGTCTGGTTGGCCCGGCTGCATCCCCGGCCGACTGGCGAAGGCGGAAGTAACGATCGAACGAGGAGTCGAGTCCGGGCTCGCGACGAGGATCAAGACCGCGCCGGCGTTCGAAGCTCGCGAATCGCGCACCGCCGCAAATCCGCCGCGTCCTCCGCCCCCGCCGCCACGTCCGCCGCGAGCGGGCGCGAATGTGAAAACCGCGACCTTTCCCCGAATCGCGTTCGCGTCGAGCGCCTTAGTGGTGTCTCCCCAACGTCCGGCGAACACCGCATTCGCGTCGGTGACGTTGGCATCGTTGGTGATGCGGCTGCCCGCGTTGTTCGCCGCGGGAATCCATTCGTTACCCGGGGTCGCCGGAGCGCCCGCGGCGATCAGCCGTGCGACCGTGCTGTCGACCCTGAGCGTTCCATAGGGAAGATTCTGGAAATAGGTGCCGTTCTCGCCGGCTGGTTTCAAACCCAGGCGTTCGAACTCCGACGCGATGTATGACGTCCCCTTGAGGTTCCCGGCCTCTCCGATGCGTCGACCTTGCATCGAGTCGTCGGAGAACTGGTAGAGTCGCGTGCGAAGGTCGTTGGCCGTGATGTCGCTGACCGTCCGGCGCGGCGCCCACGTCGCCGGGCCTTCGTCGGGCCACACGGCGCCGGGCGGCCGTGTCGCCGTCGGGGCAGGCGCCGTCACGGGCGAGGGGGCAGACGTTCCATGGCCGCACGATGCGGCGGCGATCGCGATGAGGGCGAGTATTGCGGTGGTACGTAAACGCACGTGTAACTCCAAGTCGGCCTGATTTTGGGGCGAATGCACCAACACGAAGTATGCCGAGGGGACCGGGGCTAACGCACGGGGCGGGTCAGGCGGCCTGCTTCCCGCCTCAGCGTTCGCGGATCTGCTTGACCAGGTTGAGCGTCTCGACGGACGGATCCACGTCGAGGTCGGCACGCAGACGGCGAGCGAAGTCCTCGAAGAGGCGCACCGCGCCGGCGCGATCGCCTGCCTGGAGGAGGAGCGTCAGCGCCTTGCGCAGGCGTCGCTCGTCGGACGGCGCGAGGTTGACGGCCCGCCGCGCCCACCGCGTGGCCGACGTGAGGTCGGCGGACGACGCGTAGCGCTCGGCGAGCGTCCATGCGCAGGTCCCGGCCAGTTCGCGGCAGTGGCCGCGCTCCTCTTCGACCCAGCGCTCGAACCCCGGCGCGTCGGCGAAGAAGCCGTCGAGAAAATCACCGTGGTACAACTCGAGCGCCGCCGCGAATCGCTCTTTCGTGGCGAAGGCGCGGAACTCGGTGGAGTCGCACCAGACCGAGTCGCTGACGGCGACCTCCTCGTCGCCCCGCGCGACGATGACGTCGTCGCCGAGCGTCTGCCGTATGGCGTAGAGCGCCTTACGAAGCGCGGCTCTGGCGTGGTCCTGGTCGTGCTCGGGCCAGAACATGGAGACGAGCCGGTCGCGCCGGTGGTGGCCGTTCGGCCGGGCGGCGGCGAGGTAGATGAGAAGCGCGGCGCGCTTGGGTTGGGCGAGCAGCGCCTCGGCGCCTTCGCGTCCGGCGAGAGAGACGGCACCCAGGACGCGAAGGGTGAGTCGATCGTTCGGCTCAGTGCTCACGCCCGCGAAAATACCGCGCGGCAGCGTCCGGGCAAAGCGCCGAGAACGGAAAAGGAACGGAGCCGGGACGGATGCGTCCCGCGGGCGCCACAGTCGGACGACGACCGCGCCGTAGCGTTGGTCCGTGACGATTCTCTCACGGAGCAACGATCAAATGCAAAAACCGACTTCGTGGTGGCGGGCGACGATCGTGCGGGCGCTTGTGCCGCTCTATCTCGTGGTCATCGTCGGAGGACCGCTCGCGCTGCTCGTCGCGGCGGCGCGGGCGACACGCTCTTCGATTGTCTTCTACGTCCTGCTCGCGCTGTCGCCGGCGCTCTACGCGACCGGTTACGTCCTGATCGCCGGGATGCTGAGCCGCCTGACACTGCGCTCCGTGACGCCGGGCCGGTACCCGCGCGACGTCGGCCATCGTGTCTACGGCCCGCGGCGACTCTACGCACTTTGCTGGACCGCGATCTACTACTGCGGCCCGCTCTTTCATGCCGTGCTGGCGATTCCATCGCTCAAGCGCGCCACGCTTCGCCTCTTCGGCTACCGCGGCAGCGTGGATTTCCAGACGTACCCCGACACGTGGCTGCGCGACCTGCCGCTCTTGTCGATCGGGAAGGGCGCGTACCTGTCGAACAAGGCGACGATCTCGCCGAACATGTGCCTGAAGAACGGCAAGATCATCGTGCTGCCGGTGAGCATCGGCGCGGGGACGATGATCGGGCACCTCACGATGATCGCGCCAGGCGTCGACATCGGCGCCGATTCGGAAGTCGGCGTCGGCGCGGCGCTCGGCATCAACGCGTGCGTCGGGTCGCACACGCTGATCGACCACGAGGTGATCCTCGACCACGAAGCGGCGATTGGTGACCGGTGCGTGATCGGCACGCGGTCCTACGTGGGGCGGAAGGCGGTGATCCGGAGCGGCCTCCGCGTGCCGCCGGCGTCGGTAATTCCGGCGCGATCAATCCTGACGACTCAGGCGGACGTGGATGCGCTCGTCCGTCGCGCCACCGACGACGAGGAACGTCCCGTCGTCCGACTTGCTCACTCCAGGGGGGAATGACAATGCAGCGCGCTCGAGGAGTATTCGCTACCGCGGGAATCGCACTCACGCTCGTCGCGGCGCGTGTGGGAGCGCAGGCGGTCACCCTGCCGACCATTCGGGCGAATAAGACGCCTGAACGGGAGCTCCTCACGCAGATGGTCACCGCGATGAGGGAACCGGCAAATCAACCCTCCAAGCTGCGAACTCGCGATGACACCTTGCAGTTCAAGTGCGCTATGGGGTCTATCGCACTCACGCCTTACACAGCGGACGAGGTGAAAGACGCGGGACGCGCTGGTGAATCCGCCATCGCAGCAGAGCGCGCGTTCAGAAGCGCTAACAAAGCGTCGGTTCCGGCTGCTGCGAACGATACCGTTGGGTTTGGGCAAGTCAGGCGATCTGGATTCGCCCGCTCGCTGAATGCCGTTGCGACAAAGCCCACGATCCGGATGCCCGACGGGTTGGCGGAGATCCTCGATTGGATTCCGCCGGCGTGTGTGCTGCAGTCGGACATGACTCAGGACGCCGTTCACGACCTCGTGGAGCCGTACCGCGCGGCTGAAAAGGACAAGCCGAAAACCGCGCGACTCGACTCGCTCGAGCGCGTCGCCAGTGCGAACGTCGTACAGCGGGAACTGCGCGAGCGACGACTGTTCAGCGTTCGTTCGCACGACGACGCTGTCGCGTTCTGGAAGCAACCGTCCGCCTCGGCGCTCAACATCGGTGCGATCTCCGGAGGCGGGGACCAAGGCGCTACATACGTCGAGTTGGCGTCGCGCTTCTTGAAAGCCGTTCGATTCTCGTTCAGTACGGTGATGGCCACTGGGAAAGACTCGGCGGCCACCACACCGGCGGCTACGACGAAACCGACCGATGCCGCCAAGATCGACACGACCGCCAGCGGCAGCACAATCACGCGATTTCTGAACGGCGGCGGGTTGCTGAACGTTGCCGCCGCGTATCCGCTTGTTCATCTCGGCAAACCGAATGGCGCGGCCGATTTCGTGGGTCTGCTTGCTCCGCGGGGCGGGGTCACGCTACCGGTGCTTGGCGCCAATCATCGTGACACGACGCTGATGTACGATGCCGGCGCCGAATTCGTCTTCAAATCCATCGACGATCTCGGTGGCCTCGGCGTGTATTTCCAGACTCGCGTGGGCTTCGCCGGCGGTTCGCCGACGTTCATGCGCCTGATCGGCGATGCAGACCAGCATCACACCGGATATCAAACGGTCACCGGCGGCATCACGATTGATGACCGGTTCGTCGTGACGCTCAGCCGAACCGTGTCCGGCCCGCGCTCCCTCCAGCAAACAGGCTGGCAAGTCGGGGTCAGCCTCTCCCGCAGTGCATCCTCGCCGGCGACCGGCTCGCCATGAACCTCACCACGCCTGCTCGCGGTCCGATGCTCGCCGAAGTGCACTCTCACCATGAGGCCCCGAAAATGAAACGCGTACTCCGCGCGCCCTGCAGCGCGGCAGGAATGCTGATGATAGCCTTCGCTTCGATTCTCAGCACGATTTCGTGCGGTGACCCCAGTCGTTCGTTGCTCTCTCCGAACGCGCGCGACTTTACCATCATCGACGGCGCGCACGCCGGCAATCCGCACTTCTTCTGGCTCGCTCCAATGGTCAAGAACCCGACCGTCACGGGTACCTTCGATCCTGGCGCGTCGCCACAAATCGACATCTGCCAGTGGATTGGCTCGGCCTGCGCGCAGCCGACCGTGGCGACGTTCACGATGGCGACGGGCCCGGGCTCCGAAACGATTCGGGTCGACGCTGCCGACGCGCTCTACATCGTGAACTGGCACACGGATCAATTCCCGCTCTCTCTCGGCGCCACGTATCGCGTCTCGGCATCGATCCTCGGTGCCACGGTCGGGTCAGCGGACGTTCAGATCCTTTCGAACGGTTCGGCGAAGAACGTGGCGACGGGCGACAACATCGCTCTCGTCGACGGGAAGACGCTGCCGATCAAGTTCCGCATCGAGCAAGGGATGGTGGTTTCGATCGCGGTAACTCCGAATCCGCAAACCGTCGTCGTCGGCAAGACGGCCGATCTGATCGCCACGCTCACGGACGCATACGGAAACGCGGTGACGGGTCAACCGGTGAGCTGGAGCAGCGACAACACGGCGATCGCGACGGTCGACTCATACGGCGTCGTCAGCGGAGTGGGAGTGGGAGTGGCAACGATCACTGCGTCGTCCAACGGAATGTCCGGTGCTGCCTCGGTCGCCGTGATCCGCCCGCCCGTCGCTGCGGTGATAGTCGCGCCGGCGACCAGCAGCATTCAGGCAGGCCAGACCGAGACGCTCGTAGCGACCCTCAAGGATGCGGATGGGAATACTCTCACCGGTCGAACGATCGCCTGGAGCACTTCCGACGCGGCCTCAGCGACCGTCGATGCCAACGGTGTCGTCGCGGGCATTCAACCCAACACCGTGACCATCACGGCGACCTCGGAAGGCGTGGGCGGCACCGCCGGCGTCACTGTGACACCCGCTGGATTCTCCGTGCGCGTCGGCTCTCTCTCCGGCGGCGACTTCCATACATGCGGAATCGCCAGCGATGGAACCGGGTACTGCTGGGGCGAAAACGTGTGGGGTGAAATCGGAAACGGTTCTGTCGGCGGTTCGCAGCCTCAACCAGCCGCCGTGTCAGGCGGATTGGCGTGGTCACAGATTCAGGCCGCCTCACTCGGTACCTGCGGACTCACGACCGACGGCACCGCGTATTGCTGGGGCGCCAACAACGTCAATCAGCTTGGCAACGGCTTCAGTTTTGGCCAGGAAGCACTTCGCGGAACGCGCGGCGCTGTGCAGACGACGCGGCGTTTCACGCAAATGGCGAACTTCAATGGCTCCCCCTGCGCCCTCGACGCGAGCGGGACGGCGTGGTGCTGGGGGTGGAACGACAACAGTCGGCTCGGCGCGGGCAATGTTGCGCCGCTGTCGCCGATCGTCGGCCTGGGTGGCAACACGTGGCGTTTCCTCGCGGAGGGGCAGAACGACAACTGCGGGGTCACGACCGCCGGCACGGCTCTCTGCTTCGGCGTCATCGATCATCAGATCGTCGGTGCGAGTCCGGTCTACACGCAAATGACCGTCGGTCGCTTCCACGTCTGCGGTCTCGATGCGAGCGGGTCAGCCTGGTGCTCCGGCTTCAACGGCGAGGGGGAATTCGGCAACGGGACCACGTCGCAATCCAACGTGGCGGCCGCGGCGCCCGCCGCCTCCGGAATGACCTTCACGGCGATCGCGTCGGCGGTGCAAAGCGTGTGCGGCCTAACGCCGGCGGGCGACATCTACTGCTGGGGCAACAACGACAGCGGTCAGCTCGGGAACGGCTCGATCACGTCGAGCACGGTCCCCGTCAAGGTCTCCGGGTCGCTGACGTTCACGTCGCTCGCCCGCGGCTACTTCCACTTCTGCGCGACGGCGACGGACGGCGGCGTGTACTGCTGGGGCAACAACCAGTTCGGGCAACTGGGCGATGGAACGACCCAGACGCGGACGATCCCGACGCGGGTCATTCCGCCCGCGCCGTAGCCGCCACTTCGGATTCGCAACGAGTATCCGGCCGACTGAGATCGATCACCATGATACGCTCAAGCGGATACCGCGTGACGAACTCTTTGCGGCCGAGCCTTGCCGGTGGGGCGCCGCGACGGTATGCTGGTGTCGCCGTCGCGGTCCCCTCCCCACCGTCCCGCGTGCCCGCGCCACTCGAGACCGTCCTTCAAGAGGCTCTCGGTTCGCAATACCGCTTGGAGCGTGAGCTCGAGGCGGGGGGAATGAGCCGTCTCTTCCTCGCGACGGATCTCCGCCTCAGGCGCGAGGTCGTCGTCAAGGTGCTGCCGCCGGATTTGGTGTCCGACGCGAGCGCTGCACGGTTCAAGCGCGAGATCGAACTGACGGTTCGTCTTCAGCATCCTCATATTCTGCCGATTCTCACGAGCGGCGAGTTCGAGGATGGGCTGTTCTACATCACGCCGTACATCCAGGGGGAGAGCCTTCGCGCGCGGATCGAGAGAGAGGGGAAGCTGCCGCTCGATGACATTCTGAGAATTCTCAAGGATGTGAGCGGCGCGCTCGCGTTCGCGCATCAGCGAGGGATCGTTCACCGGGATATCAAGCCGGGGAACATTCTGCTATCGGACGGGCAGGCGATTCTGGCCGATTTTGGGATTGCGCGTGCGGTGTCAACGACGGCGACGCCGTTGACGGAGAGCGGAGTAGCGCCGGGGACGCCCGCATATATGGCACCGGAACTGCCGACGGATGAACGGGCAGATGTTTTCGCCCTCGCAGTCGTCGCTCATGAAATGCTTACCGGCCACCCGTCGCCGCGTGCGGAAACGGTTAGAGGGTTCCTTGCGAGTCGCGGCACGGTGAAGCGGGACTCGCGCCGGCTGCTTCGTTCGCTGGCTCTGCTCGTCCTAAAATCGACGTCGCGGTCGATCGCAGAGCGTCCATTAAATGCACGCGAGTTCTTGGAATTGCTGAACAGGGGTCCGGGCCCGCACCGTCGCGTGATCATCGTGACGGGCCTGATCGCGGCAGGTGTGGTCATCCTGTCGTGGATGAACACGCGCAGCGTTGGCGAGCAATTGAGTGATTCCAAGCTCTTCGTATGGTCTTCGGCAAGCGGAGGCCCGAAAACGGCCGGGGCGTTACGCTCTATCTTGCTGGGTTTCGGCGAATGGCGCGGCGTCTCGATCGTGAACGATTCAGGCGTTGAAACGGTGTCCAATCTTGCTCAAGCGAGCAAGTCAGCACGGGCCCTGGGGGCCGCGAACGTCGTCGAAGTGGAGGCAACACAGGATCGTGATAGCGTGTCTGTGCGCGTCAGACTGTACGACTCTCAGAGTCAAGCCCTAATTCGCCAAAGCCACGTCACCTATTCAGCAAATGCAATCGCAATTAGTCGTAAGACCGCATCTCGAGGGTTGATCAACGCCATACTTCGAGTTGATGGCGTTCAGCCATGGAAGGACCCCAGCGATTCGGCGCCGGCGTACCTCGAGGCTTGGCGTCGCTATGATCTTGGTCGCCAGGCGCTTCAGCAGTGGCACTTGTCCGCGGCCGAAGCGTTTTTTCGGTCCGCGATCCAAATCGATCCCAATCTTGCCAGAGCGCACGCATGGCTTGCGCAGACTCTGGCAATCGATCTACCCGGCGCGAATAGATCAGAGCTCGAGGTCGAGGCTAGGCGAGCAGTTGAACTGGGGGCACGTTTGGAGGCTGGCGACTCGTTGCGCGCGATCGCCGCATCCCTGTTGTCGACGAGACAGCATCCAAAGGCGTGTGCCGTCTATCAAGAGCTCGTGCGCAAGGACTCCGCCGACGTTTGGGCTTGGCTCGGGGCCGGCGACTGCCAAGCTCGCGATTCGACCGTCGTCGAGTCCCGTTTAACCGCGACCGGTTGGGCATTCCGCGGCAGTTTTGAGGAAGCCGCTCGTAAGTATCGCATTGCCCTGCGATGGCCTCCGCCCCAAGGCGAATCTGAGTTTCGTGGTTGGCTACTGGGCCGGCTATCCTCGGTGCTCTTCGGCGCGACCAATAGAGTCCGTCTCGGGTTTGCCGTGGCGCGGGACACACAATTCTTTGGTGCGTTTCCCTATCTCGATCACGATACGGTTGCCTTCGCGCCCCATTCGACTCGGGACTTCCCGACGCGGCGGGGCGATCCGTCGCAGCGGCTCGTTCAGGCGGCGATTCAACGCAACAGATCGATCCTTCGAGAGGCCGCTGCAGACTGGGCTCGTCGATTTCCGACCATCGCCGCCGCATATGACTCCTTGGCGATCTGGACGGAGCTGTCCGGCGGCGTAGCGGACCTGGGCGGCCGCCGCGTCTCCACTCTCGAATTGGTGCGGAAGGCTCGGTCCTTGGCGACAGATTCCACCGAACAGCTGCGTCTTGCCATCGCCGAAGTTCGCGACCTTTTCAAAGAGCAGCGCTTTGCGGAAGCAAGAGCCGAGGCTGACTCGGTTCTGCGTCGCGGCGGCGAAAGCCGAAGTCGTGACGTGGCCGGCGTGATTGGATTGGTGACGCTCGTTGGTCGCGTCCAGGACGCCGAGCGGCTTTGGCCGTTCGCGCGTTTCGATCACGGAGTCCGTCTCGCCGACGGCCGGCGCTGGGACCCGCCGGCGGCGATCCTGGAGGCGGAAGCTCCATTTGTTGTGCGTGCTGCATTCGGGCTTGGTCCAGACAGCGTCAGATTGCTAGCCCGCCGCCTTTCCGACCTAATTGATACGTACGCTCCAGATTCAAGCGACGCCGCACAAGTCCGCGCCGCAATTGTCGCTCGGGGCCTCGTCACCTTTCGGCCGGATCTGCTTCTGGAACCGGGATTAGGTGTGAATGCGCCCGACGAGATCGTGCGGGCGGCGGCGGATCTCGCCGGCGGGGACGGCATTGGCGCGAAAGAACGCCTTGTTCGCCTTCAGGGGATAGACAAGGGACGCGCACCTGGAAACGGCGTTCGAAACGCGTTCCCCGCTGCGCTCATCTGGCTCGCGTTGGGAGACACAGCCCAAGCGGTCCGGGAACTCGACGATCTTCTGAGAACAGTTCGCGCGCTTGATCCAGCCTTTCTTGGAGATGTCACTGACGTGGCACTCATGGTTCGTTCGATGGCGCTTCGAGCGATTCTCGCCGCGCGGGCCGGAGATTCGGTTACCGCTCGCTTGTACGCCCGCGCGGTTCACGATCTGTGGCTGTCATCCGCCCCCGAGCTAAAGGATTTGCAGCAGGAAATGCAGCGGATCGTTCGAGAGCGTTGACTAACCATCTTTCTCCGGAGGATCAGTGTTTAATCGTATTTCAAGGGCAGCGCTCGCCTTTCTCGCGTTCGCAAGTCTAGGGCTCGCGGGCCGAAATGCGTCCGATGCGTCGCCCCTCGCGGACGGTGATCCGCCGCCCAAAACTCCGGACCCCACTGCGACACTAGGGCATTGGTACAATCATGACATGAGAAACCTCATGCGAAAGCTCAACTTTACCAACGCCACCATCGTAAAGGTTCCTTCAGCCACAGATGCTAAGGTCAAGTGCCTCATCATGATCGCGGCGACCGACAGCTCCCACAATATTCCATCCGGGGCAAGCGATAGTGACTGGTACCCCGGGGCCATCGTGGAAAACGTTACGGTCAATCCATGTCGCGATGCGGCGTTCGATCTGAATCAAGGAGACGAGCTCCTTTGGCTTGTGCAATTCAAGAAGACGCCGCCGCCAGGTGCGAACGAGGTCGGATTGAGTCAGGTCGCAAAGCTGGGCAACCATTGGTGGAGCGGCGACGATCCCACTGGAACCACCCGTGGCACAAAGACGCTGAAGAACTGCGGTCACTCACGCAATCCCCGTCAGGCGGACGGCGCCAACATCTACTTCAACACGAATGAATTGTGCAAAACATTGTCCGATAACGGGCACGACCCAGTCGCCGTTGCCAAAGCGTTTGAGATTCTGCTGACGCAAAGAGCGTTGTCGCCTCAATCAGCGCGTACCGACCCACTTGTACTCTGGTTTGCCTGTGGCGGAGATTGCTGCTACGCGGAATTCTGACAACTGCAGAAGGTTGGAACCGTCGGCAGTCCACTTGCAGTTGTAGCGTCCCCAATGCATCCTCCTAAGACCATCCCCGTCTTGGAGATGCACCACGAATGCAGTCCAGCAACAACTCCCCCCGGACACCCTCCGGCGCGTACGCCCGCCTGACTCAACCCCTCGTCCGCGACGCCGGCGTCCTTCGGCCAGCGTCGTGGGATGAGGCCCTCGACAAAGCCGCCGAAGGCTTCCGTCGAAACCTCGACAAAAACGGGCGTACCGCGACCGGCATCTTCAGCTGCTCCAAGTCGACCAACGAGGTGAATTTCCTCGCGTCGAAAATGGCGCGGCAGGTGTTTGGGAATAACAACATCGACAGCTGTAATCGGACCTGACACGCTCCCTCGGTCGTCGGTCTGACGGCCATCCTGGGGGCGGGCGGCTCGACCAGCTCATACGAGGAAGCGGAACATTGCGATTTCGCCTTCCTCTGGGGATCGAACGCCCGGGAGGCGCATCCGATCTGGTTCCACCATCTATTGAAGGGGATCCAGAACGGCGCGCGTCTCTACGTCGTCGATCCGCGGCGCACCACGTCCGCCGAATGGGCCGACACCTGGCTCGGCCTCAACGTCGGCACCGACGTCGCGCTCGCCAATACCATGGCCCGCGAAATCATTCACGCGGGGCTCGCGCATAGCGAGTTCATCAAGCGCGGCACGACCGACTATCAGGCGTACAAAGAAGCCGTCGAGCCATACACCCTCGCCTTCGGCGAGCGGGTCACGGGAATTCCGGCCGAGGTCATCCGCGACGCGGCGCACGCGTACGCGACCGCCGATCGCGCCATGGTCTGCTGGACGCTCGGCATCACCGAGCACCACAACGCGGTCGACAACGTTCTCGCGCTGATCAATCTCTCGCTGCTCACAGGCCACGTCGGACGCTACGGCTGCGGGTGCAATCCACTCCGCGGACAGAACAACGTCCAAGGCGGCGGCGACATGGGCGCGCTCCCCAACAAACTCCCCGGATTCCAGGACGTCACCACCGAGAACCACCGGGTGAAGTTCGAGCGCGCGTGGGGTCGCGACATCATTCCAACGGACGGATGGCATCTCACCGAGATGATCCAGGCGATGGAGACGAAGGAGCTCACGGCGCTCTACGTCATCGGTGAGAATCCGGCGCAGTCGGACGCCGACGCGACGCACGTGACGCACCTGCTCGAGAACGTCGACCACCTCGTCGTGCAGGAGCTCTTCCTCACGAAGACGGCGCAATTGGCCGACGTCGTTCTTCCCTCGGCCGCGACGTGGGCCGAAGGCGAGGGCACCGTCACCAATAGCGAACGGCGCGTTCAGCGTTGTCGAAAGGCCGTCGAGCCGCCGGGCGATGCGCGGGACGAGATCTGGATCATGTCGCAGCTCGCCAAACGACTCGGTTACGACTGGGGCTCGCCGACCGCGGAAGACGTGTGGAACGAGGTGCGCGCGCTCTCTCCGCAGCTCTATGGCATGACCTACAAGCGCCTCGAGGAGCTCGGCGGACTCCAGTGGCCGTGCCCCGACGAGAAGCATCCCGGAACGAAGTTCCTGCACTCGCGACTCTGGGACGACGATCCGGCGAAGCGCGGCCGGCTCGCGCCCTTCTCGGTCGTCCACCACGAAGGTCCCGTCGAGCAGCCGGACGATCAGTATCCGTTCATTCTATCGACCGGCCGGCGGCTCGAGTCTTATAACACCGGAGTGCAGAGCGGGGGGTATGCCTCGCCGCTTCATCGCGGCGAGACGGTCGACATGTCGCCCGAAGACGCGGCGCGGCTTGGGGTCGGCCCGGGCGACATCGTCCACGTGACCTCGCGACGCGGCGCACTCGACGCGCCCGTCTACATCGACCGCGGTCTGCGCGCCGGCGTAGTTTTCATGACGTTGCACTTCCCCGACGACGTCATGACCAACCTTCTCACCATCAACGCGACGGACACGAAGTCCGGCACCGCCGAGTTCAAGGCGTGCGCCGTGCGTGTGGAACCGGTCGCCGTGAAATCGGTGCGCTCCCCCGCCGCCCGTCGCACGGAGCCGCTCGCCGCCGCAGGGGACGACTGATGGATTTGAGGCTGCGGCACTCCGTCCCGACCGACGACGAGCGTGCCGCGGTCGACGCGCTGCTCGGGCCGCCCACGTCGGCGTGGGACGGCGGAAAGCGCGGTGACCTCTACGACGCGCACGTCGCGCACGGCGGTCGGGCGGCTCGTGAACGCCGGCATCTGCTGCTTCCCGCGCTCGAAGCGTTGCAGTCTCGGGTCGGATGGATCAGCGAGACGGGCCTCGAGTACGTCTGCGTTCGGCTGAACGTCCCGCCCGCCGAGGCGTGGAGCGTGGCCACGTTCTACGCGCTGCTGTCCACGACGCCGAGGCCGCGCCGTGTGCTGCACGTCTGCGACGACATCGCGTGCCGTTGTCTGGGCGCCGCGGAGTTGATCGGCCAGATCGAAGCGTCGGTCGGTCCCGCGCACGGCCACGGCCCGAATGGCGATCACGTTCACATCGACGACGGCGCCACGGTCTGGATGCGGTCGCCGTGTCTCGGACAGTGCGACTACGCGACGGCCGCCCTGCTTCAGGAAGCCGGACCGCTCCCGACGGAAGAAGTCATTCGCGACCTGTCGCTCGACGAGGCGCGCACGATTCTGCGCGGCGGATCGCCGTCGCGGGAGCCGAAGCCGCGCCGCTCGCGCGCGATGATCGTCGACTCACTCTGGACCACGCCGATGACCGAGACGCAGACGTTGCGTCTCCCGCAGGACTCGAACACGACGACGCCGTCCACGTCGATCGGGCACGTCGATCGGCTGCTGCGCCGCGTGGGTACGATCGATCCGACCGATATCGCCGCATACACGACGTCCGGCGGATTCGAGGCGCTGCGCCGCGCGCTCGAGATCGGACCCGACGCGGTGATTCGCGAGATGATCGACTCGAAGCTGATGGGTCGCGGCGGCGCCGCGTTTCCGACCGGACGCAAATGGGAAGCGGTCGCCAAGCAGTCGGCGAGGCCGCATTACCTCATCTGCAACGCCGACGAATCGGAGCCGGGGACATTCAAGGATCGCGTGCTCCTCGACGGCGATCCGTTCGCCATCGTCGAGGCGATGACGATCGCTGGATTCGCGACCGGCTGCGAACGCGGATTCCTCTACATTCGCGGCGAATATCCCGTCGGCGCCGAGCGCTTCGCGCGCGCGATCGCCGAGTCGCACGCGCATGGATTCCTCGGCAACGACATCCTCGGCCGCGGCGTTCGGTTCGACATCGAGATTCGCCGCGGCGCGGGCGCGTACATCTGCGGCGAAGAGACGGCGATCTTCAATTCGATTGAGGGCTACCGCGGCGAGCCACGAAACAAGCCGCCGTTTCCGGCGCAGGCCGGACTGTTCGGTCTGCCGACGGTGGTCAACAACGTCGAGACGCTGGCGAACGTGCCGTCGATCGTATTGCACGGCGGCGCGGCGTTCGCGCGGATCGGCACCGAACAGTCGACCGGCACGAAGTTGTTCTGCGTCAGCGGAAACGTGGAGGCGCCGGGCGTCTACGAAGTCGAATTCGGGGCGACGCTTCGCGATCTGCTCGCATTGTCCGGCGGCGTGGCGGGAAGACGCTCGCTCCAGGCCGTGCTGCTGGGCGGCGCGGCCGGCGTGTTCGTGCGCCCCGACGAGTTGGACATGCCGCTCACTTTCGAGGGTGCGCGCGCGGCGAAAGCGACCTTGGGATCCGGCGTCATCGTGGCGTTCGACGACACGGTGGACATGAAGCGGATCCTCCTGCGCATCGCGTCGTTCTTCCGCGACGAGTCGTGCGGACAATGTGTCCCTTGCCGCGTGGGAACCGTGCGCCAGGAAGAGGCGCTTTATCGAATTGCCAGCGGACGGACGCTCGGCGACGTACCACAGGAAGTGTCGCTCCTCGACGAGGTTGGCTTGGCGATGAAGGACGCATCGATCTGCGGGCTCGGACAAACGGCGTATGCCGCCATCGAGTCGGCGATCCATCGGGTCGGCGTGCTGAACGGCGCACAATCGGGAGGCAGGGCGTGACTGAAGTCGCGTCCACGCCGCCGCTGGTTCAGCTCCAGCGGCCGACGATCGCGACGGACAGGAGCCGTCGCACGTCGATGCGCACCGTCACCGTCACCGTGGACGGGCAAAAGGTCACCGTGCCCGAAGGCGCGACGCTGCTCGCCGCGTGTCGTCAGGCCGGCATCGAAGTGCCGACGCTCTGTTTCCTCGACACGCTGCATCCGGTGAACGCGTGCCGCGTGTGCGTCGTCGAGGTCGAGGGCGCGCGCGTGCTCGCCCCGTCGTGTTCGCGCGCCGCCGAAGAAGGAATGGTCGTCCACACCGACTCGCCGCGCGTGAAGCACAGCCGAAAACTGGTGCTCGAGCTGCTCGCGTCGTCGGTCGATCTCTCGACGACGCCCGACGTCGAGCGTTGGATCGACGACTACGACGCCAAACCCGCGCGCTTCGGTCCGAAGGCGCCGCCCGCTCCCGCCGGAACACGCGACGCGTCGATTCCGGGACACCACGCGCCACCGGATCCCGCGTTCGCGGCGACGGTCGCCGAGCCGGCGACGGTCGACAACGATCTCTACGTCCGCGACTACGCCAAGTGCATTCTGTGCTACAAGTGCGTCGAGGCGTGTGGGCCGGACCATCAAAATACGTTTGCGATCGCCGTCGCCGGGCGCGGATTCGACGCGCACATCTCGACGGAGTTCGCCGTTCCGCTGCCCGAATCGGCGTGCGTCTACTGCGGGAATTGCATCGCGGTCTGTCCGACCGGCGCGCTGATGGCGAAGACGGAATTCGATCGGCGCGCCGAGGGCACGTGGGATGAATCGAACGTCACGACGACGGACACGATCTGCCCGTACTGCGGCGTCGGTTGCACCCTGCGGCTCCACGTCGACGACGGCGAAATCATCAAGGCGACGTCGCCGCTCGAGAATTCGATCACGCAGGGCAATCTCTGCATCAAGGGACGGTTCGGGTGGCGCTTCGTGCAGCCGCGCGCCGCCGAACAAGGCAATGGCCGTCACTGATCCCCCCCATCCGCTCGCCGGGCTCGGATACACGCGGGTCTCCGCGGCGCGGTCCTTCGTTCGGCTGACGGGGGACTCGTCCGCCGAGTCGTCGGCGGAGGTCGCGGAAGAAGTTCCGATCGCGCTCGTGTACAACGGCCGGCCGTACGTGGTCGTGATGGGAACCCCGAACGACTTGGATGATCTTGCCGTCGGGTTCAGCATCACCGAGGGTATCGTCGACGACATGGCGCACGTCGAGCGAGTCGACGCGGTGCGCGCGAATCATGGGATCGAGCTTCAGATTCAAATCTCGCCGGCCGACGCCGAACGACTCGGCGAGCGCGTGCGAGGGCTCGTGTCGCGCACGGGCTGCGGTCTCTGCGGTGTCGAGACGATCGGCGACGCGCTGCGCATTCCGTCGGAAGTCGGCCGCGCGCTGCGAGTCGAACGGAGCGCGCTTTGGCGAGCCAGCGCCGAGCTCTCTCGCCAGCAATCCGTAAACAACGCCACGAGCACCGTGCACGGCGCCGGCTGGTCGACGGCCGACGGCGAGTTGTCGGTCGCGCGTGAAGACGTCGGACGTCACAACGCGCTCGACAAGGTGCTCGGCGCGCTCGCCCGCGCGGGCACGCCGGCGTCGAGCGGATTCGTCGTCGTCACCAGCCGGGCGAGCTACGAGATGATCCAGAAGGCGGCCGTGTGCGGCGTGGAGCTCGTCGCCGCGATCTCGCGTCCGACCGGTCTTGCCATTCGATTTGCCGAAGCCGCGGGCGTGACGCTCGTCGGTTTGCTGCGCGGCGAATCGGCGAACGTGTACACTCACCCTGAACGCATTCACCCGCTGTCACTCGAGGTTTAGCGCCGTGAGCACCATTGCCGTCCCGTCGGACATCGAAATCGCCCAACGCGTCAAGATGCGTCCCATCGAGGACGTCGCCGCGGAGCTCGGGCTCGAGCGCAACGAGCTGGATCTCCATGGCAAATACATCGCGAAGATTCCGCTCGACATCGCGCAGCGCCCGGTACGCGGACGCCTCGTCGTCGTCACCGCGACGAACCCCACGCCCGCCGGTGAAGGCAAGAGCACCGTCTCCGTCGGGCTCGCGCAGGCCCTGCGGCGCATGGGCAAGAAGGTCGCGCTCTGCATTCGCGAGCCGAGCCTGGGGCCGGTATTCGGCGTGAAGGGCGGCGCCGCCGGCGGCGGATTCGCGCAGGTCGTCCCGATGGACGACATCAACCTGCATTTCACCGGCGACTTCCACGCGATCTCGAGCGCGCACTCGCTGCTCGCGGCGATGCTCGACAACCATCTGCAGCAGGGGAACGCGCTCGGCATCGATCCGCGCCGCATCACATGGCCGCGCACGATCGACATGAACGACCGCGCGTTGCGCAACGTGATCGTCGGGCTCGGCGGCGTGGGCGACGGCGTGCCGCGCGAAGAGCATTTCATCATCGTGCCGGCGAGCGAGATCATGGCGATCCTCGCGCTGGCGACGAGCGTGCAGGATCTCGAGGAGCGCCTGGCGCGCATCATCCTCGGCGCGACCTACGGCGCGGCGAAGCGGCCCGTGACGGCCGGCGAGCTGCGCGCCGCCGGAGCGATGTCGCTGCTGCTCAAGGACGCGATCCGGCCGAATCTCGTGCAGACGCTCGAGGGCGGCCCGGCGTTCGTCCATGCCGGCCCGTTCGGCAACATCGCCCACGGCTGCAACAGCATTCTCGCGACTCGTTCGGCGCTCGCGCTCGCCGATCTCGTCGTGACGGAAGCGGGATTCGGATCGGATCTCGGCGCCGAAAAGTTCTTCGACATCAAGTGCCGCATGGGCGGACTGAATCCGGAAGCGGCGGTCATCGTCGCCACGGTGCGGTCGCTCAAGATGCACGGCGGGGCCGACAAGAAGCATCTCGGTGTCGAGGATTTGCGCGCGCTCGAGCGCGGGTTGCCGAACCTCGAGAAGCACGTCGAGAACGTGCGGCACTTCGGCGTTCCCGGTGTGATCGCGCTCAACCGTCGTTCGGCGGATAGCGAAGCGGAGCTTGCGCTCGTCGCCGAGTTCGCGAAGTCGGTCGGCGTTCCGTTGGCGCTGACCGAAGTGTGGGAGAAGGGCGGGGCGGGCGGCGAAGCGCTCGGCGCAGAGCTGCTCACGCTGCTCGACAAGAAGGGCGCCGAATACCGTCCGCTGTACGCGACCGATCGCCCGATCAAGGAGAAGATCGACACGATTGTTCGGCAGATCTACGGGGGCGACGGAGCCGACTACTCGCCGGAAGCGGACCGGGCGATCACCTACCTCGAGTCGATCGGCATGGGCAATACCCCGGTTTGCATGGCCAAAACCCAGTACTCGCTGACCGACGACGCCACGAAACTAGGGCGCCCCCGCGGATTCCGTATCACGGTCAATGAAGTACGCCCGTCGGCCGGGGCTGGGTTTGTTGTGGCCCAATGCGGGGATATCATGACGATGCCCGGACTCCCGAAAGAGCCGGCTGCGGAACGGATGGCTCGGCTGCCGAGTGGGGAGATTGTGGGGCTGTTCTAGAGTGGACGGGTGGACGGGTGGACGGGTGGACAGTGGGAGCTCGGACGGCCCGGCTTCAGAAGTCTGGCTTCAGACGTCTTGCCTCAGCATCTGAGGCTTTGCCTGTCCACCTGTCCACCTGTCCACCTGTCCACCGGTCCACCCTCCAGCCGCCCCGTCCGCCAGGCAAACGCTTCGCCGCTTCGCGGTGTCGAATTGCCTGGTGCCGATGGAACCGGGCCCCGCACTGACGGGTACCTCGCGTTCATCGAACGCTAATGAACGGTTCATCCCCGGGTCGTCCCAGCCCCGCTAGACTGCGGGCGCGACCCGGTTTGCGTGTCGCTGGCTCAGAGCTCGATCAGTTGCCCGACCACCTGACTCGAGGAACCTCGAGATGCGTCAACTGCGTGCGCGCTGGCTGCCCGTCCTGATCGCCGTTCTGGTGATCGGCGGGCCGATCGCCTGGTACAAGTGGCCATCGACCGCCTCCGCGGCCGAGGCCGTGCTCACCGCGCCTGTAAAAAAGGGCGACTTCAAGGTCATCGTCACCACGACCGGCGAACTTCGGGCTCGCAAGTTCGTGCAGATCCAAGGGCCGAATTCCATGCCCGCGCAGATCTATCAGTCGAAGATCACGTGGATCGTCCCTGAGGGCACGGTGGTCAAGGAAGGCGACAAGATCGCCGAGCTCGATCGCGCGCCGGCCGCCACGCGCCAGCAGAGCGTGACGCTCGATCTGCAAAAGGCCCAGGCGCAGTTCACGGACGTCTCATTGGACTCCGCACTCAACTTGTCGACGGCACGCGAGGCCGTGAAGACCGCCGAGTACGGGCTCGAGGAAAAGAAGATCGCCAAGGATCAGGCCCAGTTCGAGGCACCGTCGATCAAGCGCCAGGCCGAGATCGACTACGAAAAGGCGCAACGCGCACTCGAGCAGTCCAAGAAGGACCTCGATACGAAAACCAAGCAGGCCGAAGCGAAGATGTCGGTCGCGTCGGCCGACCTCGGGCGTCAGCAGAACAACTTGAAGATGGTGCAGGATGCGCTGAACGGATTCACCATCAACGCACCTTCGCCGGGGATGGTGATCTACGTTCGCGAATGGAACGGAAAGAAAAAGGGCGTCGGATCGCAGTGGAACACGTGGGATCCGACCGTCGCGACGCTCCCCGACCTGACCCAGATGGAGTCGCAGACCTACGTCAACGAAGTCGACGTGCGCAAGCTCGCTGTCGGCCAGCCGGTGTCGATCTCGCTCGACGCCGATCCGACCAAGAAGCTCACCGGAAAGGTCACGTCGATCGCGAACGTCGGCGAGCAGCGGCCGAATCAGGATTCCAAGGTGTTCGAGGTGAAGATCGAGGTCGCGAAGGCTGACACGACGCTGCGCCCCGGCATGACGACGTCGAATGCGGTCGAGGTCATGTCGGTGCCGAACGTCCTGTCGATTCCGCTCGAGGCGGTCACATCGGAGGGCGGCTACTCGTACACGTACAAGAAGAACGGCCGAGGCGCGGTGCGGCAGATGATCGAGACGGGCGCGACGAACGACAACGAAATCATCGTGAAGAAGGGCTTGTCGCAGGACGATCGCGTGTTCCTCACGCCACCCGCCGACAAGGCAACGATCAAGACTGACATCATCCCGGGTCTCCAGCCGACCGCTCCCCCGGGCGCCGGCGGTGATACCGCCAAATCGGTCACGTTGCCGGCGAAGCCCGACAGCGCCAAGCCCGGCGACGCGAAGGCCGGTAACGAAAAGCCCGCTCCGAAGCTCGTCGTTCCAGCGCCCAAGGCGACGGGTTCCGCGCCGGCCGCCGTCCCCGCGACGAAACCGAAGGGCTGACGCGTGGCGACCCTCGCCGCGGCACCGGCCGCGTCGCCTCCCCGGGCGTCGCGACTGCAGGCGGTCATCGCCCAGCTGGGCTTCAGCGCGGGCACCGCGGCCGAAGCGCTCGCCCACAACAAGCTGCGCGCGGGGCTGACCTCGCTCGGAATCCTCTTCGGCGTGGCGTCGGTGATCGCGATGCTCGCCATCGGCAGCGGCGCCGAGCAGGCGATCCTGGAGGAAATGAAGCTCCTCGGCGCGAACAACATCGTCATCACGCCGATCGTCGAGCAGAAAGAAGGCAAGGTCGACAACGACCCGACGGCAAAGAAGGACTCGAAACGGTTCACGCCCGGCCTATCGTATCTCGACGCCGACGCGATTCGCCGCACGGTGCCCGACGTCGCCGGCACGAGCAGCGAGGTCGTCGTCAACAGCGTCATCACACGCGAAGGCCATCATCGGTCGGGCAAGATCGTCGGCGTCGACTCGGGCTACTTCCGCCTGATGAATCTCCACCTCGACGAAGGCGCCGGGTTCGGTCAGCGCCACTACGGCGCCGCGTCGTCGGTGACGATCATCGGCCAAGGGGTGAAGTCGCGCTTTTTCACGACCGAAAACCCGATCGGCAAGGCGATCAAGGTCGGCAACGAGTGGCTCACGGTCGTCGGCGTGCTGCAGGACCGCAAGGTGTCCGCCGACATCGCGTCCAAGCTCGGGATCCGCGACGCGAACATGGACGTGTACGTCCCGCTGCCGACCATGCTCCTGCGCTATCGGAACCGTTCCGAGGTTACGCAGCAGGAAATGGAGCTCGCGGCGAAGGATGCCAACAGCGGCGGCTCCAACAACAGCGACTCGACCGAAACCGACGACGAGCGCGCCGAGAAGCGGAACTACCACCAGCTCGACAAAGTGATCGTCCAGGTCGACAAGTCGAGCGCCGTGACCGCCGTCGCCGATCTCACGCGCCGCATGCTCCAGCGCCGGCACAACGACGTCACCGACTTCGAGATCTCGGTGCCGGAGCTGCTACTGCAACAGGAGCAGCACACGAAGACGATCTTCAACATCGTGCTCGGCGCGATCGCGTCGATCTCGCTCATCGTCGGCGGGATCGGGATCATGAACATCATGCTCGCGTCGATCCTCGAGCGTATCAAGGAGATCGGCGTGCGGCGCGCCGTCGGTGCGACGCAGAAGGAAATCGGCGCGCAGTTCCTCAGCGAAGCAGTCATGATCAGCCTCGCCGGCGGCATCGCCGGCATTCTGCTCGGCGTCGGACTCGCGACCGTCATCGAGCACATCGCGAAGATCCACACGATCGTGTCGGCGATGTCCGTCGTCGTGGCGTTCGGCGTGTCGGCCGCGGTCGGAGTCGTGTTCGGCTTGGTACCGGCGTCCCGAGCCGCCAAGCAGGATCCGATCACGTGCCTCCGCTACGAGTGATACGAGCCGTTCGCGGCTCCCAGCTGCCCCCACCCATGCGACTCTCGACGCTCGTCCTTCTCGCTGCGCTCGCTCCGGCCGCAGGCGCCCAAAACACGCCGGCCGCAGGCGCCCAAAACACGCCGGGCGCCGCCGCGAAGCCGATTACCCTCGCCGACGCGATCGCGATGGGACAGCAGCGCGGCGATCAGGCCGAGCAGGCGCGCGCCTCACGCGACGTCGCCCGCTACCGTAACGACGCGTTCAACGCACGCCTTCGCCCCCAGCTGTTCCTGAGCGGCAACGCGGCGAACCTCAACCACGGCATCAACTCGATCACTGCGCCGGACGGCTCGACCGCGTTCGTGGGACAGTCGCAGAACCAGTCGTCGATGCTGCTGGGCTTCAGCCAGGCGATTCCGCTCACCGGCGGAACGATCACCGTCGGATCGGCGGTGAGCCGCATCGACGAATTCGGCACGAGCTACAACAAGGCCTGGTCAACGTCGCCGGTCGTGCTCTCGCTCCAGCAGGATTTGTTCAAGCCGCGCGACATCGTGTGGAACGAGCGAATCCAGTCACTCGGAGCGAGCGTGGCCGAGCGGTCGTACCTCGAGGCCCGTGAAGACGTCGCCGGCAACATCGCCGACGCGTTCTTCAATCTCTACACGCAGCAGATGACGATGGCGAACGCGATGGCCAACGTCGCCGTCAACGACACCCTCTACACGCTCAACAAAGGCCGGTACGAGGTCGGCAAGATCGGCGAGAACGACCTGCTCAAGAGCGAGCTCGCGTTGCTCCGCGCGAGAGCGTCCGTCGACGACGCCAATCTCGCCCGCGACCGCGCCGAGGCCGCGCTGCGCCGCATGCTCAACTATCCGGCGGAGCAGGCGCTCACCATCGTGCCGCCGGACTCGATCCCGACCATCGAGGCTGATGCTGATCTGGCCATCAAGGAGGCGCTCAAGAACGCAAGCCTCGTCGAGCAGTCGCAGCTCGACGAAGTCGTCGTGAAGCGTGAGATCACGCAGGCGCGGCTGAACAACGGGTTCAGCGCGAGCATTCAGGCCACGGTCGGATTCAACCAGACCGCGTCCGGCCTCGGCGCGGCCTATCAGAGCCCGCTGGGCCGGCAGTCGTTCACGCTCGGCGTCGCGATGCCGATGGTGCAGTGGGGAGCCGGGCGTTCCGACGTTCAAGCCGCGAAGGCCGACGACCGCCGAGTCGCGGCGAACAACAAGACGCGGCGCGACCAGATCGCCGAAGACGCGCGCTTCTCGGTACTTCAACTACAGCAAGCGCAGCGCAACGTCGTCTTGGCGGCCAAGGCGGACACCGTCTCGATCAAGCAGTTCGAGGTCGCCCGAAACCGCTACACCACGGGCAAGATCAGCAACACCGATCTGTACAACGCGCAATCCGACAAAGACAACTCGCTCATCGCGCACATTCAGGCGTTGAGAAGCTACTGGAACGCGTACTACCACCTGCGACGGGCGACGCTGTACGACTTCGCGACGAAGCAGGAGTTGTCAGATGAGAGGGGCCGGTGAACGGCCAACTTCGCAGCTGACGACGGTCGCAACTGCCGAACGACGCACCTGATGAGGGGCGCTGCTCCCCAACTGCGCGAAGGGCGCGACGGCCGAACGGCGCGGAGGCGCGACGGCCGAACGGCGCGAAAGCTATGCCGCCGGAATGACCTGCTGCGCGGGTTGGCAGTCGCGCAGTTCGCGACGTTGGGGAGTACGCGCCGTAGGTCAGGTGCGCCGTTCGGCAGTTGCGACCGTCGTCAGCTGCGCAGTTTGGTAGTTGTCAGTTGCCCTTCCTTGACACCCGTCCCCGCGCCCCGTACTCTACCGTCCATGATTCGCCCAGCGGCGTACGTCTACTTTTACTACTACGCGACCCAAACGGGCCGTGGGTGGAGTAGTACGCGCTAGCAGAGCAGCACTACCGCGAACCAACCCCAGCGACCCGTGAACGACACGGGTCGCTTTTATTTTCTGCCCCCCTGACGCACGACTAGAAACCGTCATGATCATCATCACGAAGCCCAATGTCACCGACGCCGAAATCGACCACATTCGCGAGCGCATCGAGGCCGCCGGTATGCGCACGCATCTGTCGCGTGGCGAGCAGCGCACGATCATCGGCTGCATCGGCGACGAGTCACTCCTCGCCGAGGTACCGCTTCGCTCGCTGCCAGGCGTCGAGTCCGTCACGCCGGTGCTCAAGCCGTACAAGCTCGCGTCGCGCGAGTTTGCGGCCGAGCGGACCATCGTTCGCGTCGGCGGACGCGAGGCGCAGGCGAGCTTCGGCGGAAATACGCTGACCGTGGTCGCCGGCCCGTGTTCCGTGGAGAGCCGCCAGATGCTCGTCGACACAGCGCGCACCGTGGCGAAGGCCGGGGCGACGATGCTGCGTGGCGGCGCCTACAAGCCGCGGACGTCGCCCTACGCGTTCCAGGGGCTCGGCGTCGAGGCGTTGAAACTGCTGGCGGAAGTCCGCGCCGAGACCGGGCTGCCCGTGGTGACCGAGGTGATGGACACCCGCCAGGTGGATCTCGTCGCCGAGCACGCCGACATGATGCAGGTGGGCGCGCGCAACATGCAGAACTTCGCGCTCCTCGCCGAGCTGGGCCGCGTGCGGCGTCCGGTGCTGCTCAAGCGCGGACTGTCGGCGACCATCAAGGAACTGTTGATGGCCGCGGAATACATCATGGCGAACGGCAACCACGACGTCGTCTTGTGCGAGCGCGGCATCCGCACGTTCGAGACGGCGACGCGCAACACGCTCGACGTCGCGGCGATCCCGGTGCTGAAGCGCGAGTCGCATCTTCCCGTGATCGTCGATCCGAGTCATGCCGGCGGCGACGCCTCGCTCGTCGCGCCGCTCGCGTTCGCGGCGATCGCCGCGGGCGCCGACGGTCTCATCGTCGAAGTCCACCCGGATCCCGAACACGCGCTCTCCGACGGCGATCAGTCGCTCGCGCCGCAGGCGTTCGCCCAGATGATGCGGTCGCTCGGCGCGTTCGCGTCGGCGGCGGGCCGCCGCCTCGAATCGTTGACGCCAGGACGGGCCGTCGCATGACGGAACCATCGAAAGCACTCGCGCTGCAAGAGCTGTCGCAGTGCCGGCAGGAGATCGAGTCGATCGACAACGATCTCGTCGAGCTGCTCGCGCGCCGTCTGCGCCTCGGGCAGCGCATCGCCGAATTGAAGCGCATCGCCGAGCTGCCGATCCTCGACCCGACGCGCGAGGCCGCTGTGATTCGTCGCGTGACCACCGTCGCGCGCGAGGCCGGGCTCCCCACCGAGCCGGTGCGAGAGGTCTTCTGGCAGATTGTTGGCATGTCGCGGCGCGCGCAGGAGGAGAGCGACATCCGCGCGCGCGCCGGGAAGCCGGAGCGCAAGTGAGCGCTGCGTTCGAGCGCGTGGCCGTCGTCGGACTCGGGCTGATCGGCGGCTCGATCGCCAAGGATCTCGCGGCGAGAGGAGTAGAAGTCGAAGCGTACGACCCGAGCGCCGCGTCGTTGGATGAGGCGCTGAGCAGCGGCGTCGTATCGCGTAAGCTCGACGCGTCCCTGACCGCGTCGCGCGCGGACGTGGTTGTCATAGCGACACCGGTCGACGCGGCCGTGGACATCCTCCGGACTCTCGCTCGGTCGAATCACCGGGCGACGCTGATCACGGACGTCGGGAGCACGAAGGGGCGAATCGTCGCCGAGGCTGACGCGCTTGGACTCTCGAGGCGATTCGTCGGGTCGCACCCCATGGCCGGCGATCATCGATCCGGCTGGCCCGCGGCGCGGAGGGGACTTTTTGCGGGCGCGCGCGTGTATTTGTCGGCACCGGAGTCCACGCCCGCCGAGCTCGTCGCCCGCGCAGACGCGTTCTGGAGAGAGCTCGACGCGCACCCGATGACGATCGAGGCGTCGGCACACGACCAGACGCTCGCGTGGACGAGCCATCTGCCGCATCTGGTGTCGGCCGCGCTGGCGCTGGCGTTGGGCGAGGCGGGCGTCGAGCGAGACGAGCTCGGCCCCGGCGGCCGTGACATCACTCGGCTCGCGGGCAGCTCGCCCGAGATGTGGTCGGCGATCGCCGTCGAGAATGCGGCCGCGATCGAGGCCGCGCTTGCGGCCGCGGAACGCGAGGTGGCAAGCTTCAGGCGTTTGCTGTCGCGCGCCGACGCCGGCGAGCTGCACACCAAATTTGCCGCGGCCCGCGCCTGGTTCGAGGCCTAGCGCGAGGACGCCGCCACCGGGAGCGCCGATGCCGATCCCCCAAGGCTGGTTCGTCTGGCACGAACTGGCGACGACCGATCCGGGCGCCGCCGAATCGTTCTACAAGCAGGTTGCGCCGTGGTCCGTGCGGCCATCAGAGTTGTCGAATACCTACCGGATCATCGAGGCCGGCGGGGCGACGGTCGGCGGCATCGTGGCCGTCGATCCTACGCAAGTCGATCGAGCCGGCAATCCGCACTGGACGCCCTATGTCTACGTGTACGACGTGGACGCGACGGCGCGGCAGGCGACGAGTCTTGGCGGACAGGTTCGCGCCGGCCCGGCCGAGGTGCCGGGGGTGGGCGGCTGGGCACTGCTGGCCGATCCCCAGGGGGCGACGATCGGCATCTACGAACCGGACCGCCCCGGCCGCTCGCCGAACGGAGGTCCGAGTCGCGGCGAATTCTCCTGGCACGAGCTCCCGACCACCGACTACAACGCCGCGTTCGCGTTTTATAGCCCGCTGTTCAACTGGGAGAAGACCTCCGAGTTCGACATGGGCGCCATGGGGACGTACTTCATGTTTGGCCAGAAGGGGCGGTCGTACGGCGGTTTGTACAACCGCCAGGGCGACGCCACGCCGCCACGCTGGCTATCCTACATCGCGGTCTCTGACGTGAACCCCGCCGCGGCGGCCGTGACGCGCCTTGGCGGTGCTATCGTCAATGGTCCGATGGAAGTGCCGAACGGCGACTGGATCGCGATGGCGCGCGATCCGCAGGGCGGCGCATTCGCGCTGCAATCGCCGAAGCCCGGCGCGAGTCCGCCATAAACATTCTTTAAACACAACGGCCAGTCAGGCCAGCCCCGGCCACCATGCCCAACGCCGAACTGCTGTACCTCCTGCAGGGCGACCCCGCCGAGTTGGCCGAAACGCTGGCCGGCATGCGTCCGGCCGACATCGCCGAAGCATTGCGGGATCTCATTCCCGCCGCGGCGGCGCAAGTCGTCGCCGCCATGCCCTTCGATCTCGCGGTGCAGGTATTCGACGAGCCCGAGCTCGAAGGGCGATACGCGATCATTCAATCGATGGAGCCGGGAGCAGCGGCGGCGCTCATCGAGGCGATGTCGGCGGACCAGCAGGCGGACCTCGTGCGCGGTTTGCCCGCGACGGCGCGGAAGCCGCTGCTCGACAAGCTCGACCCCGACACGCGGCACACGCTCAAGCTGCTGCTCAACTACAAGCCCGACACCGCCGGCGGCATCATGACGACGGAGGTCATGACCGTGCCGGCCGATTGGAGCGTGGCGCAGACACTCGACTACATCCGGAAAGTCGCCCTGCAAAAGGAGACGGTGTACGTCGCCTACCTCCTGGATCACGAGGACCGGCTGGTGGGTGTGGTGTCGTTGCGTCAGTTGATGGTCGCCGACCCCGCGTCGACCGTCCTGCACGCCGGCTATCGCCGCGCTCCATTGACGGTCTCGCCGCACACCGACCGCGAAGAAGTCGCTCGCGTCATCGCCAAGTACAACCTGCTCGCCATTCCCGTCGTCGACGAGGGCGAGCACGTCCTCGGCATCGTCACGGTGGACGACGTGATCGACGCGATCGTGCGGGAGCAGACGGAAGACGTTCAGAAGTTCGGCGGTATGCAGGCCCTCGACCGGCCATACATGGATATCGGCTTCGGACACATGCTCCGTAAGCGCGCGCCGTGGCTCTGCGCGCTCTTCTTGTCCGAGATGCTGACCGCCACCGCGATGCAGAACTTTCAGCACGAGATCGAACGCGCGGCGCTATTGGCGATGTTCATCCCGCTCGTGATGAGCTCCGGCGGCAACTCGGGATCGCAGGCGACGTCGCTCATCATTCGCGCGATGGCGCTCGGCGAAATCAGACTGCGCGATTGGTGGCGCATCGCCGTGCGCGAGTTGCCGACGGGGCTCATGTTGGGAGGCATCCTCGGCGTGATCGGTTTCGGGCGGATCTCGCTGTGGCAGGCGCTCGGCTTTTACAACTATGGGCCGCACCACGTGCTGGTCGCGCTGACCGTGGCGCTGGCGCTGGTGGGCATCGTGTGCTTCGGATCGCTCGCCGGCTCGATGCTGCCGTTCATCCTCCGCCGGCTCGGGTTCGACCCGGCGAGCGCATCGGCGCCCTTCGTCGCGACATTGGTGGACGTCACGGGCTTGGTGATCTACTTCAACGTCGCTTTGCTCGTACTGCGCGGCACGCTATTGTGACGATGCGCGCTCTGTCCACTCGGGCGCGCCGACGCCGTAATACCAGTATCGCCTTCCAGTCGTTCTCGAGGTCTCAGTGAAGTTGTCGTGTGCATCGCGAGCAGCTTTGGCGCTGCTCGTTTGGTCGGCCGCTTGTCACGATGCAACCGGTCCGACTGTGAAACCCGTGGGGGTCCGTGTGGTCTCGGGCGACGGACAAGCCGCACCCGCCGGAACAACGCTCGGGGCAGCGCCGCAGTTCGTCGTGTACGACGCATCCGGTTCGGCGATCGCCGACGTCAAGTTCTCGGTGAGCGTGTCGTCCGGCGGCGGAAAGATCTCGGGTACGCCGGGCCGCACGTCGAGCTCGAACACGTCGATCGGGACCTGGACGCTCGGGCCGCGCGCCGGCGCGAACACGATCACCGTGTCGGTGACCGGCGTCGCGCCGCTCATCATCACAGCGACGGGCGTCGCCGGGCCGGCAGCACATATCGCGCCGATCACACCGATCGCGCTGAGCGGACGGGCCGGCGAGCCCGCCGCGGCGATTTCAGCACGCGTGACCGACGCGTTCGAGAATCCTGTGGGCGGCGCCGCGGTCGAGTTGAGCGCGACCGCCGGAAACGCGCCGCCGTCCGCGACGGCCGACGCCGGCGGCGTGGTCAACGTCACCGGCTGGATACTCGGCACCGTCGTCGGACAAGACGGCCTGACTCTGCGATCGGGTCCCGCGACGGTCACGTTCATCGCGAACGTGCTCCCAGCCGATCCGGTGGCTCTGACGAGAGTGGACAGCGCGCCGCCGGCCGCGCTCGCCGGCGCGCTCCTCGCGCCCGTTCGGCTGCGATTGACGGACCGGTTCGGAAACGCGGTCGGCGATCAGCAGCTCACGCTCACGGTGACGGGAGGCGGCGGATCGCTGGGCGCGAACACAATCTCCAGCGACGCCGGCGGAATCGTCATGCTCGCCGGATGGACTCTCGGACGAACTACCCTGCCGCAAATCGTCCACGCGTCCACGGCGACGCTCAGCGCGGACGTCACCGCGGTCGTGCAATCCGCCTTTCACATCGACGTGCGCTTCTTTGGTCCCGACATGACCGACGCGCAGAAAGCGCTCTTCACGAACGCGGCGGCGCGAATCAGCGCGGTGATCGTCGGATCGATTCCCGATCAAACGCTCAGCGGCTTGTCCGTGTCCGCCGCGTGTGGCGTTCCCGGACTTCCGACGCTCGACGAAACGATTCACGGCATCGTCGTCTTCGCGTCGGTCGCGTCCATCGACGGTCCGGGCGGCATTCTCGCGGGTTCGGGACCGTGTCTCCTGCGCAATGCGCCAGCATTCTTCCCGTCGGTTGGGGCGATGCTGTTCGACGCCGACGATCTCGCGGGATTGGCGTCCGAGGGGATTCTGCAAGACGTGATCACGCACGAGATGCTGCACACCGTCGGGTTTGGCACGATCTGGGACACGAAAGGCCTGCTTCTCGCCGGCGGCACCGTGACCTCGGCGTTCGCCGGCCCTCGCGCGCGCCAAGGATGTGTCGACGACGGCGGCTCGGCCGTTTGCGCCAACTCAGTCCCGCTGGAGAACGACATGATTCCTGGAACGGCCGATGCGCACTGGCGCGAGTCGATCTTCGGGCCGGAGTTGATGACGGGTTTCGTCAACCACGGCGCGATGCCGCTCAGCGCGATCACCGTCGGCAGTCTCGCGGATCTGGGTTACACAGTGAATCCACTCGCCGCGGATCCATTCGTCGTGCCGACTTCGGCGACGCACACCGTAGTTCCCTCGAAAACGACGCCCTGGGAAATTCGAATCCAGCCACAAGTCCTGCCGCCGTAATGCGCCTGCGCTCAGCGGCGCGGTAGGGCGCGCGCCAAGTCGATCAGCTCGACGGTGTGACTCGCGAAGTTCGTGAGCACGAGCGTCCGCCCGTCGGACGTCACACGCATCTCGCGCGGAAAATCGCCGGATGGAATCGACCCGATCACCGCGCTCGCTCCATCGCCGACCTTCGACGCGTCGATTACGCTCAGCGACGGCTTGTCCGCGGCTCCGGTACCGCCGAAGCGATTGGAGTTCGTCACGACGATCGCGCGGCCGCTGTCGACGACGGCGACGCCCACGGGCGCCGTTCCGACCGGCACGGTCGCCAGAAGTGAATGTCCCGGATCGCCGACCAGCTTCGCGCGATCGAAGACGAGCAACGCGTTGCTGTTTCGCGCGCTGACATAGGCGCGGTCTCCGGCCGGCGACAGCACGAGACGCACGGAGCTGCATCCCGCCCCGACCGCCGCGATCACGGAGTGCACGGGATCCTTCAGCGCGCGGTCCACGTCCACGACCAGGATCGCGCCGCGCGGTTTCACGAGAGTGGAGTCGTTTGCCGCGCCTTCGCGGCGGCATTCGTTGGGCCAGCCCAGACTCTGGGGCGCCGTTTCACTGGTGACGTAGAGCAGCTTTCCGTCGGGCGAGAACACCACGGAGATCGGCAACGGCCCAGTAGGAATCTTTCCGACGATCGCCGACGCCCGGAACCGCTCGCGCTGCGCGGCGGCGAGATCGACGATCGTGATCGTGTTCGCCCGTTCGTCGGCCACGAACGCGTATTTGTCGTCGGCCGTCACGTTCACGTAGATGCGGCCGAGCGTTCCCGGTTCGTCGAGGTAGCCGAGCACCGCGTTGCCGCGCCCCGACACAGCTCGGCCGGCATCGATGAAAGCGAGCCGGTTTCCCGCCGCGACGACGAGCAAGCGCCCGTCGTGCGTGAGCTGCATGCCGGTTGGATTGCCGGTCAGATTGACGACCCGATCGACTGACGCGTTGCCGCCATCGCGGCGAATCACGGCGATTCCCGGGTGCGAACCGGTGACGTTCGTCAGCGAGACGAAAATCCAGCAGCCGTCGGCGCTGGGCAGCGCTTGAAACGGATTGCCCGGCACCTCGACCATAGTGATCGAATCACGCGCTGGCGCGTTGCAGTCGGCGACGGCCCGCGCGTTCGCTCGGCCGAGCAGGAGCAAGGGTGCGGAGAGAACCAGCGTGGCGATGCGCATGTGGAATGGCCTCGCCGATGAATCTACCTCAGTACGAGACTCGAATCCCCGCGCTGATTACGCGGCCGTCGAGCGGCGCCCAGGGGTTGTCCGCCCATTGGCCGGCCGCACCGGTCGATGGGCGCAGCACGGGGCCGTACTGCAACTGATGGACACCCGTCAGATCCTTGGCGTACACGAACAACATCGCTCCCCAGCGAATCTGCTTTTCGACCCGCGCGTCGATCGTGACATAGGGAGTGCTCGTGCCGAGCGTCGAATCGGCGAGCGTCTGGTTGCCGACGAAGTGCACGGCCACGCCGAGGGTCTTGTCGTGCTCGCGGACGTACGCCCAGTCGAGATTGGCCGAGTGGCGCGGGGTAAACGGTACCGGACGAATGAGCGACGTGTCGACCTCGAAATCCTCGCCGAACAGGCCCATGATCTCGGGGCGCGTCGCGTCGAGGAACGAGTAGGTGGCCGTGAAGCGAATCGGCTCCATACGGTACCGCAGGTGCACGTCGACGCCCTGCGTGCGCAACGGCTCGTCGCCGTTCACCAGTTGAAAGCCCTCCGCGGCGCCGGGAGTGTTCCGCACGATGAGCGGGTGCGTGATGACCGTGCGGTACGCCGAACCGCCGAGCGAAAGCGCGCCATCCGTGTGGTCCACGTCGAGCGACCATCCGAGCGCATGTTCGGGCTGACGCGCGTCGCTTCGCTGGATGTGCGCCAAGCCAAACGCCTCTGTCTCGTCGATCAGCGGCGTGGGCGCGTAGAAGCCGTTCGCGCGCGAAAGGCGAAGCTGCCATTCCTCGTTCGGGCGAACGACGACCGACACGCGCGGGCTGACGAAGTCGCCGAACTCACTCTGAAGGTCGAGGCGCGCGGCCGACGTGATCGCGAACCGCGGATCGGGCGCCCACGTGTGTTCGCCGTAAAGGGCCGGCGTCGTGTAGCGATAACTCTGGTCTCGCACGTCGAGCGCCGCGTACTGGTCGCGGTCGATGGCCACGCCGCCGGTGAGGACGTTGGCGCCCACCGTCTTCGTGACGGCGACGTCGCCGAAGATCTCGTTGCGACGGTCGCGCTCGCGGTCGTCGCCAAACCAACGCGTCCGCCACTCGCGCGTCATCGACGCACGAACCGTGAGCAATGTGTTGGTGTCGAGCTGGATGCGGCCGACGGTACCGGCGTACCCGCGGCGCGTGTCGGCATCGTCGCTGTATCTGTTGAAGTCGGGCAGTCGCGCATCGGCAAACGTTCCGCTGCGCGTGTTCTCCGTCAGCCATCCGCCCGTCATGAACCACGTGCTCGTCGGGTTCCGCGACCAGTAGACGCGCGGCTGCACGACGACGCGCTTGTAGCCGGGCACTTCGGCCCAACCATCGCCGTCAGGATCGCCGGGGTTGCGGTAGTGTCGGCCGGCGAGAAGTGTACCCGCCCACTGCGACGAGAACGTGTGCGTCTGAAAAACGGCGGCGTCCGACGCTTCCTGCGTCGTTCCGTTCACGAGCGCCGTGGAAGGCGAGGTCGGCGCCGCGGAGACGACGTTTACGCTGCCGCTCAACGCCGTCGGTCCGTAGAAGGCGGACATGACGCCGGGCGTCACTTCCACTCGCTCGACGCCGAGGACCGGCATCTGGAGCGGATCCTGTCCCTCGGGCGTGGCACCCAAGAGCGGCAATCCATCCGAGAGAATTTTCGTATAGCGCGAGGGCATGCCGCGTATGCGAATGCCGACTCCGCCGGAGCCGGCGGACAGCGGCTGCACGCGCACGCCGTCGAAGCCTGACAGCAGATCGGAAATGTTGCCCGGAGATCGGTCGAGTTGTGCGTCGATCGCTTCACGATCGCTGACTTGCACGTACGTCGCGACGTCCGACGTGCGCTGGTCGTTTCGTTTCGCGGCGACAGGAGAGGGGGCCGGCGATGCTGGAACCACCATCGCCGGCGGAGGTGGGACCGGGGTTGACACCGGCGTCGCGTTGGGGGCTTGGGTCGGAGGAGCCGCGTTGACAACGCGAGCAACGGGGGCGGGGGCCGCGGCAACGCGACGAACCGGAATGGTCACGTTGGTCGTGCCCACTCCGACGAAGACCGCGAGACTCTCCGGACGAAATCCTGTCGGCGCCACGTGAAAAGTGTGGCGGCCGATCGGCACCCTGAACGCCACGCGACCGCTTTGATCGGTCACGCTGTTCGTGGCTCCGATGGCGACGGTGGCGCCGGCGATCGGTGTGCTGTCGGCCGCGACACGCACGACGATCGTGCCGGTGTTCGTCTGAGCGTCAGCCGCTCGGGGGGGGGCGGTGAGGATGGCGGCCACGAAGAGCGCCGCCGAACACAGTCGACCCGCGAGCCGGAAAGGATTCGTCATTGGAGGCTGGTTGGTCCCGTCGTAGGACGGCTGGGGCGGACGCCGTGCAACGTCACGGCGCCCGACGTTACGACAGGGTGCAGCAGCCTAGATCACATTCGCGTCGCGCACGCGTGCGTTGCGTCACACGCTCGTCAGGTGCGCGTGCGTCCGAGATGCGCGACCATCGCCTTTCGCGCCGCGTCGAGTGCGGCTTGCGGGGTCATTCCATGCGCCTGGCACACGCGGTGGATGCCGACACGATACGTCGCAGGCGACTGCGTCGGCTTGAGTTGTGTGCTGAACTCGCACGCGATCATGCGACAGCTCTCGTCGACCTTCACGACCCACGCGCCGCGCAGGAATTCCGGGTTCTCGTCCAGCGAACCCTCGACGACGGTCGGCCCCAAACCGAGTCGCCAAGCGTCAGCCGAGTCGGCGAGCTGGCGCCCCATCAACGACAGGCTCTCACCGAGCGCGTAGCGTTCGACGAGTGTCTCGCAGTAGCGCTTCGCTCCGTCCCTCGTCGAGAAAATTGCCAGCACGGAATCGTGCGGCCGTCCGTCCGTAGCCATCCAAACCCTCTTCACCGCGCACCCGAAGATAAACCGAAGCTAGGATAGGGTGTGATGGTGAATCGCACAAGAGACGCCGGGTAACCGGGAAACCGGGCACAGGGATACCGGAACTGCGTTGGACGGTCGTCGTGTCTCGCCGTTCCGGTATCCGGTACCCGGTTTCCGGTTACCCGTTTTCGAGCCCGTCTACGGCGTGATCTTGTCCAGAAGGTTCTGCGCCATGTCCTGATGTGCCTTGAAGGCCGGCGCGACCTTGGTCACCAGATCCTTCACTTCCTGGTTCTGGAGCGCGGGCATCAACGTGGAGTTCATGGCCGCGATGACGGCCTTGTGGTAGTCCACCTCGTGCTGCAGGAACGCCCGGTCGAAGGCCTTGCCCGATAGACCCTCGAGGTTCTTCATCGCCGCGTCGTGGTCCTTCTTCATCTGAAAGTCCTTCGGAAGCGCCGGCACCTTGACGCCGAGCTTCTTCGCCAGGTCGCGGCCCTGCTGGCGGACGGTCCTGTGATCGCGCTCGAGCTGCGCTCCGAAATCCCGGATCTCCTTGGTGGTGGCCTTCTTCGCGCCTAGGCCTCCGGTTTCGATGTCCCACGTGTTGGCGTTGTCGAAAATGGCGACGATGGTCGCGTCATCGAGCTTCGGCGCGGCGGGTTTGGCCTGCGCGGCAGCCTGGCTCGCCGAAATCACGGTAAGGGCCACAGCTGCAAAAACGGCGGTCGTTGGTCGAACGATCTGCATCGGTGGGTCTCCTGTTTAGAGCAGAGGTCCGTGATGCTAACGCATCTACCGATAATTTGTCAAGGCATTTCTTGTTTAATTATCTCGGACTATACTTGCTCGGGACGGAGGGGCACAGCATGCGGTGGTGGGAGACTTCCATAGGAGGCGCGGCGCGCGGGCGAATCATCGCCCTGCTCAAGCGCGGCGAACGAACGGTCGACGAGTTGGCGGCCGAGCTCGGCGTGACCGACAACGCCGTGCGCGCGCACGTCGACCTCCTCGAGCGCGAGGGGATCGTCACCCAAACGCGCGTCCGCCGAGATGGGGCGGTCGGGAAGCCGGCCACTCTCTACGCGATCGCCGCAGATGCCCACGCCACTCTCTCAGCGGCCTACGCCCCGGTGTTGACCGCGCTCGTCTCGGCGCTGCGCGACCGCATGTCTCGGCGCGAGCTCGATGCGCTGTACCGCGACGCGGGCCGCCGCATGGCGGCGAGTCAGGGTGAGAGCGACGCGCGCGGATTCGAGACCCGTATTCGCGCCGCGGCCGTCCTCCTCTCGGGATTGGGCGCCGAGTTGGACGTAGTCAAGGCCGACGGCGGCTTCACGCTGCAGGGTCACGCCTGTCCGCTCTCCGACGCCGTGCGCGCCGACCCCTCGGTGTGTCAGTCCATTCGAGAACTTGTGGCGCAAGTCACAGGTGAGTCGGTGCGCGAGTGCTGCGATCGTGATGGCGCGTCGCCGAAGTGTCGTTTGGAGATTCGCCGATCCGCCTGAGGAAACTTTCGCGCAGGCGACATCCGTAGCTGACAAGGCTTGTCACAAACAGCAGGAAAATTTTGTCCGCGGCGGCCTCTGCCATGCAGATGGGACGCGGGCGCTGGACAATCGTCTTCCACGTGAGATGATTGGAAGCCTGCGTCGCCTTAACGAAGCGCGCTGACAGACGTCTCTTCCTGAAATACCGTCCCGCACTCGTACGAAGCGAAGGTCGGCGTCATTGCGCGACGCTGTGTAGCGGTGCCTGTACTCGTCGTACCCCGATTCGATCCTGCTGACGAGGGTCTCCGCATGCGAACGACGATCCCCGATCCATCCGCGGCCACCGAGCCCGGAACTCCCGACACAATTTCGACGGACGCTGAACACAACGAAGCGATCGACGCGAGACGGCGCCGGTCATTCGTGTTCTTCGGCGCTCTCGCCGCCGCCGTTTTGCTGCCCAAGCGCACGCGCGCGCAGTCGCGGCAGAAAGGCAAACGGCCCGTCGACACGGAGCCGAACAGCGGCTTCGCCGAGGTGATTCCGAAGGAATCGGCCGCAGCGTTCGCCGAGTGGGACACGGGAACGTCGAGGCTCGTGCGCCGCGTGACGCTCGGCATGAACCAGGGCGAATTGCAGCGGGCGGCCGCGATGGGGTGGCAGGGATACCTCAACTATCAACTCAATTATCAGCGAATCGACGACAGCGCCCTCGAGTCGGCGGTCGCGTCGCGCTATCCGTTGATGACGCAAACGGCCGACGTCCTGTTCACGGCGGACGCCGGCCAAGTTCAGAATCAGCTCAAGGAATCGACCATCTACCGCGGCGCGTTCTCGCAACGGCAGCTGTATCAACGCATGGTCGAGTTCTGGACCGACCACTTCAGCCAGTCGATCGACAAAGTCGGGTACCTGCTCGCCGTCGACCAGCGCGACGTGATTCGCGCGCACGCGCTCGGAAAGTTTCGCGATCTGCTCCAGGCGAGCGCGCACAGTCCGTCGATGATCACGTACCTCGACCAGAACACGAGCAACAACCGAGCGCCCAACCAGAACTACGCGCGTGAAGTGATGGAACTGCACACGTTGAGCGTGAACGGACCGTACACGCAAACGGACGTCGCCGAGCTATCGCGCGTGTTGACGGGCTGGACGACGACCGGAAAGGGCGTGTTCGTCTTCAACCCGGCCATCCACGACTGGGGGCAGAAGACGGTGCTCGGCGTCAACGTTCCGGCGGGGTCGCCGGCGCTGGGGCAGGCAGGCATCAAGGAAGGCGAGATGATAATGGACTTCCTCGCCTCGCACCCGAGCACGGCGTCGTTCATCGCGTCGAAGCTGCTCAAGTGGTTCGTCACGCCGACGCCGACCGACGCGCAGGTCGCGGCGATCGCATCGGTTTTCCGGGCCACCGGCGGCGACATCAAGGCGGTCGTGCGCGCGGTGCTCAACGACGTGTGGCTGCCGACGGCGCCGATGAAGTTCAAGCGACCCTTCCATCTGCTCGTGTCGGCGATCCGGGCGACGAATCCGACGGTCACGACGACGTCGTTCTTCAACAGTCAGATCAACAACCTCGGCCACCCGCTTTTCCAGTGGGACACGCCGGACGGTTTCCCGGACAAGGTCGAATACTGGGCGGGCAACATCCTGCCACGCTGGGCGTTCGCTATTTCACTGTCGAGCCAGAACTCGGCGACGAGCGTGAAGGTCGACACGGCGCCGTACCTCGCCGGATCGGCGGACAACGTGATCGACCTGATCAACAACAACTACTTCGGCGGCGAGATTCCGACGACGACGCGCACCGCGCTCACGAACTATCTCAAGGCCGGCACGTTCAACGACGCCCGCGTGCGCGAGACGATCGCGCTCGGCCTGAGCGCCAACGCGTTCCAGTGGTATTGACCAGGAGCTCACGATGACCGAACACGACATCGACTGCGGCTGCCAAGAGTACAACGAACTGACGCGCCGCCAGTTCCTGGAAAGGAGCGCGGGCGTCTCGGCGGCGGCGCTCTTCCCGGCATGGCTCCCGAAGATCGTCATGGCGAAGAATTTCTCGTCCAGCCGCGACATCATCGTCTCCGTCTTCCAGCGCGGCGGCGCCGACGGACTGTCGCTCGCCGTGCCGTTTGCCGACGCCAACTACTACACGTCGCGCACGTCGATCGCGATTCCGCGCCCGGACTCGAGCGCCGCGACGAAGGGCATCAACCTCGACGGCTTCTTCATGTTCCCCCAGGCGATGGCCGGCGGGGCGGCGGGAACGGGCGGCCTCATGCCCGCGTTCCAGGGACAGGATCTGCTGATCGTGCACGCGACGGGACAGCTGAACAACTCGCGGTCGCACTTCGACGCACAGCGATACATGGAGGTCGGCAAGCCGGTTGACCCGTCGCTCGTCACGGGGTGGCTGGGCCGCCACCTGGCGAGCATTCCGCCGCTCAACCCGGCGGCGCCGCTGCGCGGCATCGGCATCGCCAATGGTTTGCAGAAGACGCTCGTCGGCGGCCCCTTGACGCTGCCGATCGCCGATCCGACCAACTACTCGATCGGTGGCTCGAGCTCGACGCAGGCGGCGCGCATCGGCTTCCTCCAGGGCGATTACGCCGGCGCCGATGATCCGGTGGGTTCGTCGGCGTTGAGCGCAACGAACACGATCGGGCTGCTCAAGTCGGTCAACTTCACCGGCTATGCGCCGGCGAACGGCGCGGTCTATCCCAACAGCTCGTTCGGCCGCGCGCTGCGTTCAGTGGCGGCGCTGATCAAGAACAACGTTGGGATTGAAGCGGCCCAGGTGGACATCGGCAACTGGGACACGCACTCGGACCAGGATCCGCTGGCCGGCTCGATGTTCAAGACGATGCAGGATTTCTCGAATTCGCTTGGCGCGTTCTACGCGGACGTGATTGCCACGGGGCAGCCGGTGACGGTGGTCGTCGTCTCGGAGTTCGGGCGCAACGTGCGCGAGAACGGCAGCGGTGGCACGGACCACGGCCGCGGCACGACGATGTTCGCGATGGGCAAGGGCATCGCCGGCGGTCGCGTGCTCACGAAGAACTGGCCCGGGCTGGCGCGCGAGAACCTCGATTCGGGGCAGGACCTGAAGGTCACCGTCGACTATCGAGACATTCTCTCGGAGATCGTTCAAAACAGGCTCGGCAACTCGAACCTCGGCTTCGTCTTTCCGTCGTGGACCCCCACCATGCTCGGAGTGACGCGCTAAACCGGTCGGCCGGAAAAAAGGCGAATGAGCTACTGAACTGTGACGCTGCCGGTCATGCCGGGATGTACGTCGCAGACGTAGTTGAACGTTCCGCGGGTCGAGAAGATGCGGGTCGCGGTGCCGGTTTTGAGAACGTTGATATCGGCGGGAGCGCCGTTGCCGGCGGGAGTGAAGCGAACGTTGTGGCCTTGTCCGTCGGACCCGCCGGTGAAGCTCCAACGCACGGTGTCGCCGGCGTTCACGGTTGCGAAGACGGGGCTGAAGGCGTCGCCAACGGTGAAGATGTCGACGGTTTGGTTGGTGGACGGTTTGGAGTCCGGCGAGGTCGAGCAGGCAACCGTCGTGGTGACGAAAATGAGCCCCGCCGCTGCAACGCGACGGACGACGCGCAGGACGGGGATGGACGACACGAGGAGGGAAGGTCGATGAGTCATATGCCAATGAGACGCTTCGGTCATGATGCAAGAAACGCGTCGTCCGGTCGAGGGCGCGCGCTGCTCGCGCTCTGCGCGGCGGTGACGTCGACGTTCCTCGCGGCGTGCGGCAGCGACTCCGGGCCCACGGGGCCGGGTGGTCCGTCGAACAAATCGCCGAATGGGTCGTATGCCATCTCCACGATCAATTCGGCGCCGCCGCCGGCGGCGATCTTCTCCGACACCGGCGGATTCAAGCTCGAGGTAATGTCGGGGACGATCACGCTGAACGCGGGCGGCACGTATTCCATCGTCACGAATTACCGCGAGACGCTCCCGGGGGTGTCGGATCTCTACTCCGACAGCACCGGCGGCACGTGGGCGATGCCGTCCGGCAGCTCGACGATCACGTTCACGAACGCGACGGACAGCACGACGGACCAGGCGACGTGGACTTCGGGACAGCTGACGTTCGTTGAGCCCGGCGTCTCCCCGCCGCAGATCACCTTCGTCTACAAGCTCAAGTCATAGGCGCGGTCCGCGCGTCGCCTCAGACGCCGCCGTACCACTCGTAGCCCTGATCGCTCCAGTATCCGCCGGTGCGCCGGGGGAGAAACATGATGCGCGTCAGGTACTTCGTGTTCTTGTAGCCGAGTTTGACCGGCGAGTAGATGCGCGCGGGCGCGCCCCACGCGGGATTCAGATAGTGCCCGTCCTGCGCGTAGACGACGATCGTCTGCGGATGCATCGCGCTGTCGATGTCCCAGCTCTCGTGATAGTCGTCGTCGAACGACTCGAAATCGACGTACTGCGCGCCCGGTTGCACGCCAGCGAGCTTCGCCAAATCGGCGAGCGCGACACCGGTGCGCGTCGCGACGGCCGTCCAGCCTTCCACACAGAAGTGGTCGAGCCGATAGCCTGTCCGCGGCAGCGACGCGAGATCGGCGAGTGAAAGGCTGAGCGGCTGCTTCACCATTCCGCCGACCTGGAGCCGCCAGACGCCGCGCGTCGCCTCGTCCCAAACGGGCACCCGCTTCGAGACGAAGTACGATGGGAAATGCGAGCCCGCCGCTCTCGCGCTCGAGGAGGGGGCGTCCATCGACGTGTGCCGGAACAGCACGCGCTCGAGCGACTCGTTCTTTCGCTCCGCGAACTTGAGCAAGCCTCCCGCCGACTTGGGCCCCATCGAGTCGCACGCGGCCAATATCGCGGCGCCGAGCGCGCCGCCGCTCGCCATGAGAAAGCGGCGTCGGTCGATGGCGAATCGTTCGGCGATGTGCGACGGTGGCCGCGGTGGTCTCGAGTCGCTCATGCGGCGGGAGGCGGTGTTGACGACGGCGTCGTGCCCGCGCCCGCGGGCTGGTGCGCCGGTAGCAGATGAACGAACGGACGCGCGTTCCGCTCCTCCGGCGACCACTGCTCCTTGTAGGTGCCGGTGACCATCGAGACCATCGAATACGGATCGACGGCAAACACCATGAAAATATGTCCGAACGTCAGCACGACGAGCAGCAGCATGACGACGAAGTGCCAGTAGCGCGCCCAGACGTAGCCGCCGAGCAAGTGCGTGAGAAAGGCGAGTTGGACCGGCTTCCAGATCGCGATTCCCGTGATGACCGCGAGCGCGCCGAGAATCGGAAACGAGAAGTACACCATCCGCTGCAGTGCGTTGTGCTTGCCCTGTCGCGGATGGTCCTTTCGCGCCGTGACGTAGAACCGGACCATCTCCCACGCGTCGCGCACCACGCCGCGGCGCGGCACGAGGTCGCGCCATTCGCCGTGGGTGTAGACGAAACCGAGGTAGACGAGTCCGTTCACGACGAGCACCCACATCATCGCGAAGTGCCAGTTTCGCGCGCCGGCGAGCCAGCCGCCGAACGTCAGGCTGGCCGGAATCGGCTTCCGCTCGAAGGGATAACAACAGAAGGTCTCCCCGCGGCGGGCGAACGCGGGGTACGCATTGAAAATCCGTAGCCCGCTCCCGACCATGATCGTGAGCGCGACGACGTTGATCCAATGCGTGATGCGGACGACAGGATGATGACGCTTCTTCATGCTTTGCCGAATGCCAGGGCGTACACCAGCAACGACAGAACGATCGACGTGATCACGACGTACTTCCGATCCCGCTGCAGCGCGAAGGCGACGAGCGTGAACGCGACGCGCGCGACCGGCGTCGCGATCAGGAGCAACAATCCGAGCTGCGCGATCGCTTCGCCGTTGAACGTCAGCGCGCCGCGGACGATGCTGACGATCGACTCGAGCGCCGGCGGTTCACCGCGAAAGGTCCGGTGGGCCACCGGGTCGCCGCCGTGCTGGATGAGCAGCAGCGCGCCGCCCAGCGCCGTGACAGCCGCCGCGACGATCACGCCAAGCCGGAGCAACCCGCCGATCGCCTGTTGTACCTCGTGTTCCGAAACGCGAGTCGCCATCAGATGGTTCCCGTAAATCCCTTGTACAGCATCTCGACCGCGGCGACGAACACGATCACCGTGAACAGCGGACGGAGCCATCGCACGTCGGCACGGGTCAGAATCCGCGCCCCCAGCAACGCGCCGCCTCCGGCGCCGAGCATGACCGGAAAGGAAATCGCCGGGTCGATTTGGCCCTGGTGCAGGTACACCGCCGCGCTGACGGCGGCGGTCACCCCGATCATGAAGTTGCTGGTCGTCGTGGACACCTTGAACGGCAGCGACATCACCTGGTCCATCGCCAGCACTTTGATGATCCCGGCGCCGATGCCGAGCAACGCCGACAGAACCCCGCCGACGAGCATCAACGCGAACCCACCCGGGATCCGACGCGCCGAGTAGTGCTGGGGTCCGGATGGGGTCGGGTAGGACGAGTCGAGCTGAAAAAAAGCCGCCCAGCGATCGGGCGTCGTCAGAATCGCGTGCTCGGCCCGAGGACGCAGGGAGCGAAGCGCCGTGGCGATCAGAACGACTCCGAACAGTATGGAGAGCTTTGCCTGGGTCGTGTGGACGGAGAGCATCGCGCCGATGAGCGCACCGATGGTCGTCGCGATCTCGAGCAGGATGGCGATGCGAACATTCGTGTATCCCTCGCGGACGTACGCCGCCGCCGCGCCCGAGGATGTGGCGATCACCGCGATGAGCGATGCGCCGATCGCGTAACGCATGTCGATGTGAAAGAGCAGCGTCAGCATCGGCACGACGATGATTCCCCCGCCCAATCCAGTCAGAGATCCAAGCAGACCGGCGGCGAAAGATCCGACGCCGACGAGCAGGGCGAGGGACGCCAGGTTCATCAGATCTTGACCTTCCAGGGCGTCGAGAGCTCGACGGTTCCCCACTTGATGCGGAGCACGCCGGCCGGGTCAGCCTGTCGGCTGGGATTCGTCGAATTTGGCGTCAGGTAGATGCTCAGCGCGTCCTCGGAATCGGTGAGCGTTCGTGCGGTGAGGCGCACGCGGCCGATGTCCTTCGAGGGATTGCGGTCGGTTCCCCAGATCGCGGTCTGGCTGTTGAGAATCAGGTCCCAGTTGTTGCCGGCGTGCACGAGATAAAGCGTGTAGTCGCCGCGGGGCACCGCCAGCGGTCCGATGGTGAGATCGAGGTCGGTGTGAAGACTCGTGGCGTCGTTCGCCCCGAAGCGCCACACGGTGTCGTTCGGGATGAGACCCCCGACGATCTTGCGCCCGCGGGCGTGCGGCTGACCGTACGAGATGGCGATGCGCGCCGGTCCGGTGTAGCCCGCGTCCTCGGCATACCATTCGTTGCCGATCGGGCGGGAGTTCACATGCACTTCGACGGTCGCGAAGCTGCTCGCCGCCATCCGAGGCGTTTCCTTCGGCTGTTGGGCATGGACGACCGATCCGAGCACCGCGAGCGCCGCGGCGCGTCCGACGAGGCGAAGCATAGTTTCTCCGGAAGTGTGGTGGGTAGGCGCTTGGAGGATGACTGGGGCCCCGTACGCGCCGCAAGTCGTCACGCCCACCGCGGTGAGGGTTCTCTCGGGGGCGATCCCCGGGTACAATCCCGGCGATCCGAACGTCCACAGGAATCGGTGCACCATGAATGCTCGGCCACTGCTCGCCGGCGCGCTCGCTGTCGTCTCATCCATGGTTCCAGCCGCGTCGCCCGCGCAGCGACCCTTTCGCGTCGACGAGACGACGATCGCGGACGTCCACGCGGCAATGCGAAGCGGAGGGTTGACCTGTCACGCGCTCGTGCAGGCGTACCTCGACCGAATCGCGGCGTACGACAAACAGGGACCGGCGATCAACGCGATCACGGTCGTCAATCCCGATGCGCTGGCCACGGCCGATTCGTTGGACCGGCGCTTCGCCGCGAACCGCCAGTTCGTCGGACCGCTTCACTGCATCCCGATGATCGTCAAGGACAATTTCCAGACGATCGGGCTGCAGACGGCGGCGGGGAATCTCGCGCTCAAAGGGTACGCGCCGGCGAAGGACGCGTTTCAGGTGCGCCGCATCAAGGAGGCCGGCGCGATCGTGTTAGCAAAGTCTAACATGGCGGAATTCGCGTTCAGTCCCATCGAGACCGTGAACTCCGTGCTGCCGGGATACACGAAGAACCCGTACGCCCTGGACCGCGTGACCGCGGGGTCGTCGGGCGGGACCGCCGCGGCCGTCGCCGCTGACCTCGGAGAAGTCGGGCTCGGGACCGACACCGGAAACTCGATCCGCGGACCGAGCTCGCACCAGTCGCTCGTCGGCATCCGATCGACGATGGGGCTCACGAGCCGAGCCGGCATCGCGCCACTCAGTTTGTTCGCCGACATCGCGGGGCCGATGGCGAGGAGCGTCGCAGACGCCGTCGCCGTCCTTCAAGTCGTGGCCGGCTACGACCCCGACGATCCGGCCACCGCGGCCGTGAGGAACAAGCAACTGCCGAACTATGCGGCGGCGCTGGTACGAGGCGGTCTCAAGGGCGCACGGATCGGCATTCTTCGGCAGGCGTTCGAAGGTCCGACGGTCGATCCCGAAGTGCGGTCTGTTTTCGAGCGAGCCGTGAAGGACCTGCGAGCCGCCGGGGCGACGGTCCTCGACACGGTGACGATCACCGAGCTCGACTCGATCCGCCGGTCGAACCGCGGCGGATGCAACCCGTTCAAGTTCGAGTTCAACGCGTGGCTCGCCGAACAAGGCGATCGCGCTCCCGTCCACGACCTGCACGCCATCGTCACGAGTCGACGATATCATCCTTCGGTGCAGGTCCGGCTGCTGGACGCCGACTCGGTGAAGTTGCCGCCGGACTCCGTACCAGGATGTCAGGGGCGCCAGCGCGTGCGCGACGGGCTGCGTGAGGCGGTGGCTCGCACGATGGACCGGCTTCAGCTCGACGCCTTGATCTATCCGACGTGGAGCAACCCGCCGAGGCTGATCGGCGATCTCAACACGCCGGCCGGCGACAACAGCCAAGTGTTTTCCCCGACGACGGGAAATCCAGCGATCACCGTCCCGATGGGCTATACGCGAAACAACACGCTGCCGGCCGGCATGACGTTCTTCGGCCGCGCGTTCGACGAGGAACGATTGATCAAACTGGTGTACGACTACGAGCAAGCGACGAAATGGCGACGCGAACCGACGTCGACGCCGCCGCTCGGGTCATCGGGTGGGGGTGGTGACGACAAGCGGTAGTCTGAAAAGCGGCGCGGGGAGCGGCCGCAACAGCCTGCTCCCCGCGCATCCTGCTCTCCCCTACCGTGACGATCCGCGCCCCACCTTCAGCCGCTCGCGCGGTCTCCCTCTCGCGGTATCGCCGGCTCTTTATAGAGCACTGTTCGTGCCAGGGTTCCGCGAGCGCGGCGATCCTTGCTTATGTTGCACGCGATGCTCACCCGGTCCCTCGTCATCGTTCACGCGGCCCTGTCCGCGTCGTTGGCCGCCGCACAGGTCGCTCCCTCCGGCGCGCCGCCGGCGAATACCTCTGCGTCAGCGCCACCACTCGCGCCGCCGCCCGCGGTACCGCGCGAGTTTCGCGCGGCGTGGGTGACGCCGATCTACGATCGCGGTTTCCGCGATTGGCCGTCGAAGCCGGGACTCTCGCCGGACGCGCAGCGTGCGGAGCTCATCGCACTGCTCGACGACGCAGCGGCGATCGGATTGAACGCGGTGATTCTCCACGTCCGCCTCGCGAGCGACGCATTCTACCCGACGAAGTACGCGCCCTGGTCGCCGCTCCTCTCGGGACAGTCGGGCGTCGGTCCGTCGCCGTCATACGATCCGCTCGCGTTTGCCGTGTCAGCGGCGCACGCACGCGGGCTGCAACTGCACGCATGGTTCAACCCGTTCCGCGCAATACTTCCGGGCGTGCCCGGCAAGCCGGCCTCGACGCACGTCACACGACAGCATCCGGACTGGATCGTGAAGTACGGAAAGCAGACGTGGATCGATCCGGGCAACCCAGCGGCGCGCAAGTACGTGCTCGAGACGATTCTCGACGTCGCTCGCCGCTACGACGTCGACGGCATCCACATCGACGACTACTTCTATCCGTATCGCGAGACGCGCACGTACACCCGCCGAGTGAAGAAGAAGCGCATCCGCGTCACCGAAGAGATCAACTTCGCCGACGGGCGCTCATGGAAGCGGTACGGGGCGGGGCACGGGTTCGGCGACCGCGACTCATGGCGCCGCGCCAACATCGACGACTTCGTGCAGTCGCTCTACAAGAGCGTGAAAGCGATCAAGCCGGCGATGATCGTCGGCATCAGTCCGTTCGGCATCTGGCGACCGGGATCGCCCGCCGGCATCACAGGACTCGACTCCTTCAGCGAGATCTATGCTGACTCGCGGCGCTGGCTCAACCAGGGCTGGGTCGACTACATCGCGCCGCAACTCTACTGGCAGGTCGACGGCGCGCAGGATCGCTTCCGAGCGCTCGACTCGTGGTGGCGCACCGAGAATCCCATGCACCGGTTCGTCTGGCCCGGCCTCTACACGTCGAAAGTCTACGGTGGATTCGACAGCTGGCCGATCGACGAAATCGAAACACAGATCACGACCATTCGCGATGCACGCGCCGGCTCGGCTGATCCACCCGGTCATGTACACTTCCGCCTGAGTGCGTTGCTTGCGGACAACGAACGTCTCGCGCGCAGTCTCGCGCGAGACTATGCGCAGCGGGCGTTGGTGCCCGCTTTCACGTGGCTCGGCGCCGCCGCGCCGCCGTCCCCATCGCTAGCGACCACGCCCTCCGCGCCCACGGTGACGGTGATTTCGAACGCCGCCGCCGCCGCCCCGCCCCGGTGGTGGCTCGTTCAGGTGCGCGGCGCGGGGGGCGTTTGGACGACGAAGCTCCAGCCCGGCGCCGCCACCCAAATCGCCGTCGATTCGATGTCGAGCTCGAACCCGAACGAGATCGCGGTGACGGCGATCAGCGCGACCGGCGTCGAGAGCGAACCGGCGGTCGTCGCATGGCCGCCGACCGGGAACGCGGCCGCGCCTCCGGCGCGAAACAGGCGACGACGATAGAATCTCACTGGTCCACAACTGACCGTTCCAACATGGCCCACCGATTCGCTCCCCTCGCAGTCGCTGGACTCTCCCTCGTGTTTCTCGCGGCCTCGGCGGCCGCGCCATGCGCGATCATCGCGGCGCAGCGAGCGCCGGCGCGCGAGGCGACGCTCGGTCTGCTCGATTCGTCACGATACGCGGCAGCCGCGCGCGAGCTGCGCGGCCTTCGCTGGCGGCTCGTCGGCCCCTTCAGGGGCGGACGCGCAGTCGCCGTCGTCGGCGACCCGACCAAGCGCGACGTGTTCTACTTCGGCGCCGTGGATGGCGGAGTGTGGAAGACGATCAACGGCGGCGCGAGCTGGAACAACACGACCGACGGCGTTTCGTCGATCGCGAGCGTCGGCGCGATCGCCATCGCGCCGTCCGATCCGAACGTCGTCTACGCGGGCGGCGGTGAAGCCGATTTGCGCGAAGATTGGACGTACGGCGACGGCATGTATCGCTCCACCGATGCCGGAAAGTCGTGGACGCACCTCGGCCTCGACGATGCGCGGCACATCTCGCGGATCGTCGTGGATCCACGAGACCCCGATCGCGTGTTCGTCGCGGCGCTCGGACACGCCAGCGGTAAGAACAGCACCCGCGGCGTCTATCGCTCGACCGACGGCGGCAAAACCTGGCAGCGCGTGCTCTTCACGAACGACTCGACGGGTGCCGCCGAGATCGAGATGGATCCGTCGAATCCGCGAATCCTTTTCGCCGCGCTCTGGCACATGCAGCGCACGCCGTGGGGATTCACGGCCGGGAACGGAAGTCTATGGAAGACGGCGGACGGTGGCGACACGTGGCGTGACATCAGCGGCGCGCCGGGCATTCCCAAGAATCCGCTCGGCCGCATCGGCATGTCGGTGTCGCGCGCGAACCCGCAGCGTGTCTACGCGACGATCGAGTGTCCGCCGGAGGACTCGACGGGCGGCATCTTCCGAAGCGATGACGACGGCGCGACGTGGCAGCGCACGAACGGCGACCAGAAATGGATGGTGCGGCCGTGGTACTACGGTGAGATCACCGCCGACCCGGCCGACACGAACACCGTGTACGTGATGAACCTGTCGACCTGGAAGTCGACCGACGGCGGCCGCACGTTCACGCGATTGCGGCTTCCGCACGGCGACACGCACGCGCTGTGGATCGACCCGAAGGATTCACGCCGGATGATCAGCGGCAACGACGGCGGCGCGACGATCAGCTTCGACGGGGGCTCGAACTGGTCCTCGATCATGAACCAGCCGACGGCTCAGTTCTATCACGTCGCGACGGACGACCAGTGGCCGTATCGCATCTACGGCGCGCAGCAGGACAACACGACGGTGTCGATTGTGAGCCGCTCCGACAACGGCGTGATCGACGAATCGGACTGGTGGCCGGTGGGTGGCGGAGAATCGGGCTACATCGCACCGAAGCCCGGCAATCCGAACGTCGTCATCGCCGGGACGTACACCGGCACGATGACGCGCTACGACGTGAAGACGAAGCAGACGAAGGACATCTCGGTCTGGCTGAACAACTACGACGGGTGGCCGGCGCGCGACGTGCCGAATCGCTTCCAGTGGACGTACCCGATCGTCTACTCGACGCACGACCCACGCGTGCTGTACTCGTCGGCGAACAGAATCTTCAAGTCCACCGACGACGGTGACAGTTGGCAGCCGATCAGCCCCGATCTGACGCGCCACGATCCGACGACGCTCGGCCCCGCCGGCGGCCCGATCACCTACGACATGACCGGCACCGAGTGGTACGCGTCGGTGTTCGCGCTCGCCGAGTCGCCGCGCTCCGGCGACATCCTCTGGGCCGGATCGGACGACGGACTGATTCACGTCACGCGCGACCGGGGCACGACATGGGCGAACGTGACGCCGGCGGCGATGGCGAGGTTTACGCGCGTCTCGATCGTCGAGCCGTCGCACTTCGATCCGGCGACGGCGTACGTAGCGGCGAACCGCTACCAACTCGACGACTTCAAACCATACCTGTACAAGACCTCGGATTTCGGCCGCACCTGGACCGCGATCAACACGGGCATTCCCGACGGCGCGTACACGCGAAGCATTCGAGAGGACCCGGTGCGTCGCGGCCTGCTGTACGCCGGCACGGAGACGGGCGTCTACTACTCGAGCGACGACGGCGCGCACTGGGAACCGCTGCAGCTCAACCTGCCGCGCGCGTCCGTTCGCGATCTGAAGGTGCAGGGCAGCGATCTCATCGCCGCGACGCACGGCCGGGCGATGTGGGTGCTCGACGACGTGTCGCCGCTGCGGACGCTGGCGGACAGTGTGCGCCGCGCGGCCATCCATCTGTTCACGCCTGATACGGCGACTCGATTCGCCGCCGGGCACTTCCGTACGACGACCGACGGCGAGAATCCGCCGGCTGGCGTGATCGTGGACTACTGGCTCTCCTCTGCGGCGGGAGGGCTCGATCCGCGCGACAGCTTGCGGCTCGAATTCCTCGACGCGAGCGGAAAGGTGATTCGCCATTTCTCGAGCGCGGCGCCGCCCGACTCGGTCAAGTCCGCCGCATTCGCTCGCATGGGCGCGGACTCCGCTCACGCACAGGGCACGAGCCCCGGAAAGCAGCCGACCGACACGATGTCGCTCAAGGTGCGCGGCTCGCGCGAGCTGCTGAACGACACGCTGGCGTTCGCGCCCAGCGACTCCATCGTGACGGCGCGAGCCGGCTTGAATCGGTTCGTGTGGGACCTGCGGTATCCCGCGACGCGCGAGGCGAAGGACGTCGTCAACGACGAGGGGTCGACGCTGGGGCCGGTGGCCGCGCCGGGTACATACACCGTACGGCTCATCGGCAAAGGGCGGACGCTCACGAGCACGGTCGCCGTGCGCGGCGACCCGAGACTGACCACGACCCAGGCCGACTACGACGCGCAGCTCGCGCTCGCGCTCGCGGTCCAGACGAAGACGAACGAAGTCTCCGACGCCGCCAAACGCATCCTCGAGCTCGAGCACGCGCTGGACGATCGCGTCGCGGCGGCGAAGGGGCAGTCCTACGAGAAGCGCGTCGCCGACGCCGCCAAGCCGATCCATGCGACGCTGGAAACGATTCGCGACTCGCTGGTCGAGATCCACTCGCACGCCGACGAGATCACGCTCCATTACCCGATTCGCTATTACAACATGCTGCTGTCGCTCGCGGGGATGGTGCAGAGCGCCGACGCGGGTCCGACGAAACAGGAAAGCGCGATCCTGCAGGATCTCCGCCCCAAGATCGACGCGCATCTCGCGAAGCTCCGATCGGTCGAAGGGACGGACGTCGCATCGTTCAACGCCCTGCTCAAAGAACTGAACGTTCCGGCGATCCCCGGGCCGCCGCCGGTCATCGTCCCGTGAGTGACGCAACGGTTCCGCCGGTGATGCGCGCCGTCGTCATCACGCGCCCCGGCGGCCCCGAAGTGCTCGAGGTGCAGGAGCGGCCGACGCCGAAGCCGGGCCGCGGCCAGGTTCTCGTGCGCGTTCGCACGTCGGCGCTCAATCGCGCGGATCTATTGCAACGCGAGGGCCGCTATCCCGCGCCGCCCGGCGCGCCGGCCGACATTCCCGGCTTGGAGTTCGCCGGAGAGGTCGCCGCGCTCGGTGACGATGGCGGCGCGTGGACGGTCGGCGCACGAGTGTTCGGGATTACCGCCGGCGGGGGCCACGCCGAGTTTCTCGTCGTCGACTCGGGCTGCGCGTCGCCCATCCCACGGCAGCTCTCGTGGACCGACGCGGGCGCGATCCCCGAAGCGTTCATGACCGCGCACGACGCGCTCGTGACACAGGCTCAGGTCGCGAGCGGAGAAAGCGTCTTGATTCATGCCGTGGGAAGCGGCGTCGGCCTCGCCGCGACGCAAGTCGCGCGCGCGTGGCAGGCGACGCCGTACGGCACGGCGCGCACGGCCGACAAGATCGAGCGAGCCCGCGGGCTCGGACTGGAGGACGGAATCGTCGTTGCCGGCGACCCGGAAGCGATCGTCGCGCAGGTCGAGCAGTGGACCGGCGGCAAGGGTGTGCCGGTCGTGCTCGATCTCGTCGGCGGCGACTATGTCGGCGCGAACATCCGCGCCGCGTCATCGAAGGGCCGCATCATGATCATCGGCACAGTGGCCGGCCGCACCGCGTCGATCCCCGTCGGCATGGTCCTCGGCAAGCGTCTCACGCTGATCGGCACCGTTCTGCGCTCACGCTCCGTCGACGAGAAGCGCGCGGTGACCGCCGCGTTCACGCGCGACATCGTCCCCCTCGTGGCCTCCGGGACGCTCCGTCCGACGATCGACACGGTCCTCGACCTCGCCGACGTCGCCAAAGCCCACGAGCGGCTCGCCGGCAACGCGACGTTCGGCAAAGTCGTCTTGCGCGTGTCGTGATCCTGGTTCGTTAAGCAGGATCTATGATTTTGGAACTGAACGCGGATGTCGCGGAAGAACAGCCGGATGTGCGCGGAAACAACAAGATCAAGAACCAGTCTCGTTCGACCGGATGCGTCGGTGAATCGGCTTGTGTCCACGAATCAATTGTCGATGCGGCATTAGGGACGAGAATTTATCCGCAGTAACGGACACGCGTACTTAAGGGTTGTTCAAAGCTCTTTGCAGGTTCCGCGTAAATCCGGCCGTTCTTCCGCCAAATCGTTCAAAAATCGAGCTTTAACGTCACGAAGAAGTTGCGCGGGGGCAGGACGTAGAAGTCGGGGACGCCGTCGCCGGCGTAGCCGCTCCCGTACTTCTTGCCGTCGAGCAGGTTGTTGATCCGGCCGACGAGCTCGTACTGCTTCACGTGCCACGACACACTCGCGTCGACGTTGAACGACGCCGGGAGGACGTAGAGCGGGTCGTCGGTGTTCTGAAGGAACGATCGGGCCGTGTAGCGCGTCTCGAGCGCCAGCCAGAGATTCTCGCTCGGGGCGAACGCGGCGCGCTCGTAGGTCATGAAACGCGGGGTCAGAAGCGGCTGCACGTCGTGGTACGTCAGCGGCGTGTCGCCGGTCGAGTCGGTGTAGTCGCGAATGCGGTTCGTGCTCGCGGAGACGTTGGCCGTCAAGAGCCAGTGCGCGATTCCGCGATACGTGACGTCGCCTTCGATCCCGCGGCGGTAGCTCGAGGCGACGTTCTCGCGCAGCGGATTCCCGATGTAGCTGAGCTGCCCGATCGGCGCGATCTCGTTGCGGAAGTTCATCGAGTAGATGTTCGCCTGCGCGTCGATCGTGCGCGTGCGAAACGTCGTGCCCAACTCGAGGTCGTGCACGGTCTCCGGCTTCACGCGATGCAGATCGCCGACGAAAGCGACGTTGGACGTGTCCAGATTGTCGAAGCCGGCGAGCATGTCGCCGCGGGCCGGCTCTCGCGTGTTGGCGCCGTACGACACGTAGAGCGAGGTCGACCGGTTGACGACGTGAGTGACGCCGACCTTCGGGTTCACGAACGTCCACGCGATCGACTCGGTCGGGATGTCGGCGTGCGCGTCGGGTAGGTAGCGCCACTCCGCGTGCCGCACCTGCAGGTCGCCGAACAGCGTCGTGCGTCCGGCCGTGTACCCGAGCTTCGTGAATCCGCTCACGTCGCCCTTGTGTCCCGTGTTGAAGTACAACGGATTCTGGAGATCGGGATGCTGGAAGGCGAAGTGGTCGCGCGAATAGTCGTTCGCGTTCGCGCCGACGTCGACGCTCAAGCCGTTGCGGCGCAGACTCCAGTCGCTCGTCACGCCGTACCACACGAAATCGAGATTGAACTGCGTGAGCGGCGCGAGCTGCACGTCGTAGTCGCCGCTCGCCGAAATTCGATACGCGGTCGTCGTGAGCGACGACGCGGCAGTGAACAGGCGCGTATACGACAGCGCCGCGATCCGCTCCCCGAATCCGTCGCGCTCTTCCGGCGTCAGCGGATTGATTCGCCGGTTCGTGTCGAGATCCGTGACCGGAACCGCGAGATACGCCATCGTGTCGCGCATCGTCCCCGTGGTGGCCGTGACCTTCACGATGTCACGGTCGCCGAAATACCCCGCGCTGAGAAACGCCGATTTGCCCTCGACACCCGAGTGATAGCGGTAGCCGTCGGTCTTCAGATCGGAGACGCGAACGTAGAGCGCGAGACGATCGCTGGTGAGGCCGCTGCGATACTCCGCGCTCCCGCGCTTCGAGCCGAACGATCCGCCCTCGAGCTGCAATTCCGCGCCGCGCTGTCCGCCGAAGATCGGCAACGATTCCATGTTGATCGATCCGGCGTACGCCGCGGTCCCGTTGCTGCTCGTGCCGACACCACGCTGCACCTGCACGGAGCCGAGGCTGTTGGCGAGATCCGGAAAGTCGGCGAAATAGAGGACCTGGTCCTCGGGATCGTTCAGCGGGATGCCGTCGAGCGTCAGGTTGATGCGCGACTGGTCGATGCCGCGCAGCCTGATGTAGCTGTACCCCCAGTAGTTCCCCGTCTCGGCGTACGACGTGAGGGACGGCGCCGCACCTTGCAACAGCAACGGCACATCCTGGCCGAAGTAGCGCGGCGCGAGGTCCTGCGAGGTCAACGTCTTTTGCGAGATGATCGCCGCGCCCGACCCGCGAAGCGCCGAGATCATTACGCGCTCGAGACGTTGAACCCGGCTCGAGTCGCGACGAGCGGTGTCGGAGGGGACTGAGGCGGAGCGCTGCTGCGAGACGAGCAGGCTGGGCACGAGCAGAACGGCGAGCGGCACCATGGCCGCTCGGGAGCGACGCCGACGCGTCGCGCGAGCATGGAAGATCATGTCTGACTCCCTACGCCGGTATTAGCCGGATCAGGTTCTACGGGACTCTCTCAGCCTGCGCCCTTCGTGGGCAGGCACCCCGGTCAGCGACAAAAGCTAATCGGCCGGCGAAAAAGCGCGATCCGTGACCCGCGTCACCCGGCACATGCGATCCGATCGCTCAGCTGGCACATCCTCTGCCCTCTAGGCAGACGCGAGCGTGAACAAACGACAGGGGGATCGTATGAAACGCATGACTCCGATGTTGATCATGTCGGCGTTCGTGCTGTCGATAGCGGGACTCGGCTGCAAGGGGAACCAGAACGCGGCCGCCGATACGTCGCTCAACCGCGACCTGGCCCTCGCCGCCCATCAACGAGATTCGCTCGACAGCATTTCCGCGATCGAGAGCCAGCGGATGCGCGCGGCCCCGTCGGGTGGCAACGCATACCAAACGACTCACACGCGCTCGAGCGTCGGGCATTCGTCGAGCGCGGCCGGTGAGGTCCGGAGTTCGCGCAGCGCGCCCGCGCCGAGCGAGCGAGTGGAAAAGCACACGCAGCGTGACGCCGCGATCGGTGCCGCCGCCGGGGCCGTGATCGGCGCGACCGCGAGCCGCAGCAAAGTCAAAGGTGGTCTGATCGGCGCGGCCGTCGGCGGAATCGTCGGCGCGGTGATCGGGAACAACGTCGACAAGACGAAGAAGAAGCCGTGACGGACTCGTCTTACCGGGCTTCTCGGACCCTCCTATTATTCAGGCCGTCCGAGGCCGCCCCGAATCTCGAGGTTTCATGGCGAAGGAAGAACCGATACAACTGGAAGGGCAGGTTACGGAGGTCCTCCCGAACGCGACGTTTCGTGTGGAGCTGACCAACGGTCACAACGTGCTGGCCACACTCGGCGGCAACATGCGCCGTTTTCGCATTCGTGTATTGCAGGGCGATCGCGTCACGATCGAAGTCTCGCCGTACGATCTGACGCGCGGGCGAATCATCTTCCGCCACAAGACGTGATGCGACGTCGCGCCGACGCGCGACGCGATCACAATCTCGACTCGACTACCGCGCGCCGCCGAGCTTGAGCTCGCGGGCCGAAACGCGATGCGTGCCGGGATACGGCACGTTCGGGCCCTTGAGGGTCCGCCACAAAATGTGGTTGAAGAGCGCCTCGTCCGCGGCGTCCTCGATGTCGAGGTCGAGCCGAGCCGATTCGCGCGCTCCGCGCGTCCCCGACGGATTCATTTCGTCGAGCGACTGGGCCGGCGTGAGCGCGCTGTAGGCACGCAGGTCCGGCGACTCGGCCCAAATGTCGCGCAACGGCCGTCCGAAGTAATCGAACTGCGACATCGAGCCGAGTCCGATGATCTCTTCGATCGTGCGTAACACGTCGGTCGTGTTGGCGAATCGATGGATCGTTCCGGGGCGGCTGTAGGCGGAGATGACGAGCAGCGGCGAGCGATGCACGTCGACGTGATCCGCACCGTTCTGCGCGTCGTCCTCGAGCACGAACACGACGGTGTTCTTCCAGAATGGCGACTTGGACAGCGCCTCGATCATGCGACCGAGGGCGAGGTCGTTGTCCGCGTAGGCGGCGCGCGGCGACGGCCGTCCCGCCATCGCGCCCGACGTGTGGTCGTTCGGAAGCCGCACGGTCTCGAGCGTCGGCATCACGCCGCTCGCCGTGAACTGTTTCAGCTCGTCGATCCAGACATCGGCGCGATGCTGGTCCTTGATCTGGAGGTCGAATCCCGGATAGAGCGGATTCGTGTGCGCGCGCAGAAACGGCTTGTTGCCCCGATAGCCGGGCGGCAAATCGTCGGGCGACGCGTTGCGCGACGGCACGACGAATTCCCCGTAGTTGCGATAGGTGATGCCTTTCTTCTCCGCCAGATTCCAGAGGTAGCCGCTCGCCGGCTCAGCGGCGTCGTCGTCGGGAATTCTGCCGCGGTTCGTGCCCTCGTAGTCATACGATCGGCCGCGCCCCGAATAGTTCGACGGCACCGTTTTCTCGAGATAGTCGGTCGCGTACGCGGCCATCGACCAATTGTGGCCGTCGGGGCTCACTTCGGCGTTGACGAAGAAACGGTCGAAGAGCCCGAAGCGATCGGCGAGCGCGTGGTGGTTCACCGAGAGCGCGCGCGGGAAGAACACGAGGCTCGAGTCGCCGTCGCCCTTGGTGTCGTCGCCGAACACCTGATCGTAGGTGCGGTTCTCCTTGACGATGTAGATCACGTGCTCGAAGGGCGGGTACTTCGAGCGGACGGCGCCCCGCGTCCATCCGTTGGCTGACGCGACTCGCGCCGTGTATCGCGACAGCGGCTCGCCGGTCGTCTCCGACAACGGCACCTTCATCACCGCGCCGATGATCGTGTTGAGAGAATACTCATCGGTGCGGCCGACCTCCGGATTCGGACCCTTCGGGTTGGGAACCGATCCGCGTCCTTTGCCGCTCGCGACCTCGAGTTGGTCGCCGACCACGAGCAGCGACGACGGATACCAGCCGGCCGGAATTCGTCCGGCCAGTTTGTCGTCGCCGGATGCCGTCGCGACGCCGGACGCGCTCGACGACAGGTTGAATACCGCCACGGCGTTCGCGTCCGCCTCGGCCACGAAGAGGCGAGTGCCGTCCGCCGACAGCGCGAGGCCATTCGGCGTCGCGCCCTCGCCGGGTCCGGCGGGCGGCGGATCGAGCAAGCGAGTGACGACCTTCTTCGATTTGGTATCGAGAACCGCCACCTGGTCGGTGCTACCCGACGCGATGAACAGACGGCCGCCGTCGCCGCTCAGCAGCAGCGCGGACGGGTGTCGCGCGACAGGAATGCGTCCCGCATCGCGCAACGACCCGTCAGCTGCGCGCTGGAACTCAGACACCGTGTTGCCGCCCCACGCCGAGACGTAGACTGTGCCGCGAGCGTCCACGACGACGTCGTATGGATACCGCTCCGTGGCGAGCCGCTGAACGACCGCTCCGGTGGCGGCGTCGATCGCGGAGAGTGAATCGGTGAGATTCTCGGCGACGTACAGCGTGCGACCGTCCGGCGACACCGCGATGCCCGCCGGATAGCGAACGGTCTCGCGCGGCCGCCGCACGCCGAGCCTGATGCTGTCCCGCAGCGAGGCGCGTCCGTCGCGCCAGTCGTAGCGGTAGATGACGTTGTCGTTCCCGCCCGACGAGTAGAGCGTGCGTCGGTCCGGCGAGAAGGCGAGACCGACGAACGCCGAGCCCTGCGGCAGCTCTTGCACGACTTGGCCGCTCGCGACGTCGATGATTTGCACGCCCTGTTTCGCGTAGCCGCCGAGTGACACCGCGACGCGATTGCCTTCGGGCGTCAAGCGCATCGTCAACGCCATTGGTCCGATCGGCGAGAGCGACGCCGCCGGGTCGAGCCGCACACCGGTGGGGAGTCGAGAGCCGAGCTTCGTGAACGACGAATCGCCGGAGCGTAACGACTCCGGTCCATGTTGCTTGCACGAGACCGCGAGCGTCGAAAGCACGACAACGGCGAAGATCGAGCGGCGCATAGTGGGTGGGGGATTCAATTGACTCCAACAGGCGGGGCGGATTCGTCACGCCACCGGAAAAAGCTGAGACGCATTAACATACTGCACGATCGACGGCTCGCGTCACGCCGGGGCCGACTCCCACCACGGCCCTGCTTCCTCGACAGATCGCACATGCTCAACGTCAGCGCCCGCGTCCGCTGGGCGCATGCCGCAGGTTTTTTCACGGCCTTCGTCCTCGCGGGTGTGGGAGGAGGCTGGCGTTCGGCGAGCGCGCAGGATTCGGTCATCGCGCGCGTCGCTCTGGTGCCGCCCGAGATCCACGGCTTCATCCAGACGTACTACCGCTCCGGCGATCCCACGACGACGGACGGGTTTCGACTGCGTAAAGCCGATCTGAAATTCAACGGCCAGATGTCGCCGCATGTGCGCTGGCGGATCGGTTTCGACGCCGCCAAAGCGCTCGCCCTCGTGCTGGCCAACGGTGACACGATCGATGCCAAAGCACTGACGGCGGCGAGCGCGGACGAGCGGTCGCGGATGCTGCAAGACGCCGCCATCACCTGGGTGCAGAGCAAGTCGTTCAGCGCGGACGTCGGCCAACAGATCATCCCCCTGTCGCTCGAGGGGACGATTCCAACGTCGTCGGTCGAAACGATCGAGCGGGCGATGTTCATCGTCGAGCGCTCGCGCGCCACCGGACTCGGCGACGTTCGCGACGCCGGCGCGTCGGCGAACGGGTTTACGCCGGTGGGCATCGAGTACCACGGCGGCGTGTTCAACGGAACGGGCGACGACGTCGGCATCATCGACGGCAATGCCCAGAAGGCCGTCGTCGGCCGCGTCGCCTACCACATCCTTCTCGTCCCCGAGCTGGAGTTCGGCGGCTCGGGCGCGTACGAGCCCGGCGTATTCGCGCAGCGCCGCGAGCGTGCCGGGTCGGAGGTTCAGTATCGCGACGCTCGATTCACGCTTCGCGCCGAGACGATGTCGGCGCGCGACGGTGGCCTTCACCGGTTCGGCTGGTATACGCTCGGCGCGTTTCGGCCGAACAACCTCCTTCAGTTCGTGACGCGATTCGATTCGTGGGACCGAGACCTCGAGCATGAGACGGGTCTCACGGACGGCCTCGAGCGACAACTGACCGTTGGAGCCAGCTGCCAACTCGATGGATCCGTCGCCAAGTTCGCGGTCAACGTGATTCGACAGACGTTTCCCAACGTCCTCTCGCCGCCGGCGGCGACGTTCGTGCTGGTTGCGTTTCAGAGCGTGTTCTAGGCGCGATCAATTCGGCGAGATGAACAGGCGGATCTTTTTCGCACGCCGAGGCTTCGAGACGAAGAGAAGGGCCTTCGCAGTTTCCGTTTTTGCTCTTCAGTCCCACCCGTTTTGCCTTTCAGTTTACCCGTGTCTCCGAATGGCACGACAAAACGCTCGGCGAGACGGCGTTCGAAGAGCGATCAGCGGTGCTGCGCGCGGTTGAGGCGGTCGAGAATGGCGGTCCACTCTGGGTTTTCCGGCGGCCTCTCGACAACGATGACGTCGACACCGGCCTCGTCGAGCTCGTGAAGCGCGGCGTACAGCGATGCCGCGTAGCGCGTGGGATCGTCGCCGAGGACAATCACGCGCCGCGTTCCCGTTGACGGAATTGCCTCGGTAATCAGAATCGCGCCGACGCGCCGGTCGGCACTCTCCTCCGCGTCGAACAGCCGACCCAGGTTCGCTCGCGTGCGAAGGACGAGCGCGGCCCGCGGGGCGTAGTGCAGGTGGAGCATGCCGGGAGATCGTCGCGGCGCATCCCCGGCGTCGGGAGAAGGCGATGGCTCATGCGGGCGAAACTCGACGATGTGTCGCCCTTGTCCGAGCTTGCCGAGGACGCGTTCCAGGTCATCGCGCGTGATCATTCCGGGGCGGAGCACAGACGGGAGATCGACGGTCAGGTCGACCACCGTGGATTCGATACCGACGGTGGTCGCGCCTGCGTCGAGGATGAGATCGACCGCGTCGCCGAGCGATTTTTCGACGTGCGATCCCGTGGTCGGTGACACTCCAGTCGATCGGTTCGCGCTTGGCGCGGCAATGGGGATGCCCGCGGCCAGCAGAAGCGCCCGCGCGACGGGATGAGAGGGCACTCGAACCGCCACAGTGTCCAGACCGGCTGTCACGCTCAAAGGAACTTCAGGACGCTTCGGAAGGACGAGCGTCAATGGTCCGGGCCAGAATGCGCGAGCCAGGCGCTCGGCACTGTCGGGCCACACAGCAACGACGTCGCGCGCGTGGTCGGCGTCCGCGACGTGTACGATCAGCGGATTGAACAGCGGCCGCCCCTTTGCGGCGAAGATTCGATCGACGGCGGCGGGATCGAGGGCGTCGGCGCCGAGTCCGTAAACTGTCTCGGTCGGGAAGGCCACGAGGCCTCCGCGGCGAAGGATGTCGGCGGCGCGGGCGATGATCGTCTCGTCGGGGCGCTGCGGATCGACGCGTTGCAACATTGCGAACAGAAACCTAGCGTCCGCCCTTCCGCGACCTGCCGGTGCGCGCACTATGTTGGAGGCACTTCTCTTTCGCCGAGCGCGTCCGATGGCAGTCTCCATCTCGTCCCCGGTCAATCTTTTCTGTGGCGCAGGGCTTCTGATCGCGGCGCTCCCCCACGCGCCCGCGGAGAAAACCGCGCCCGTGACGCCGCTGTCGGCGATGTCCGAGCCGTCGCTCTCGCCGGACCGGCGCGAGATCGCGTTCGTGTCGGGTGGTGACATCTGGACGGTTCCGGCCGGCGGCGGTGAAGCGAGGCTGTTGGTGTCGCATCCGGCGTACGATTCACGACCTCTCTATTCGCCGGACGGAACCAAACTCGCGTTCATGTCGACGCGCACGGGGAACGGCGACATCTACGTGCTCACGCTGGCGACGGGTCGCCTGGATCGCGTGACGTTCGACGACGTGTCGGAACAGCTCGACGCGTGGTCGCGAGACGGCAAATGGATCTACTTCTCGTCCGGCAGTCAGGACGTGAACGGGATGAATGACATTTTCCGCGTGAACGCGACCGGCGGCACGCCGATGGCCGTGAGCGCGGACCGGTTCACGCAGGAGTACTGGTCCGCGCCGTCGCCGGCCGATGCGAACACCATCGCATTCACAGGGACAGGTCGCACCTCGACGGATTGGTGGCGGAAGGGGCACAGCCACATCGACGAAAGCCAGATCTGGCTCGTGCATTTGAGCGGCGAATCTCCGCGTTACGAAGCGGTGACGAAGGACGACGCGCGCGACGCATGGCCGATGTGGAGCGCCGACGCGAAAGCGCTCTACTACGTGTCCGACAAGAGCGGCAGCGAGAACATCTGGACGGCATCGGCGAGCGGCGGTGGGGCCGCGAAGGCCGTCACGTCCTTCACCGACGGCCGCGTGATCTGGCCGACGATCGCATACGACGGCAAAGCGATCGTCTTCGAGCGCGACTTCGGCATCTGGTCGCTGGACGTCGCGACGGGCAAGGCAACCCGCGTTCCGATCACGCTGCGCGGCGCCGCGACGGCGCCGATCGTCGAGCATCAAGTGCTCGCGCAAGGTTTTCAATCGCTCGCGCTCTCGCCCGACGGCAAGAAGGTGGCGTTCGTGGCGCACGGCGACGTCTTCGCCGCTTCGGCGCGCGACGGCGGTGAGGCCGCGCGCATCACGACGACTCCGGAGCTCGAGCTCCAGCTGGCATGGGCGCCGGACAGCCGGCGCCTGGCCTACGTGTCGAGCCGCGACGGGTCGGCGCACCTATTCGTGTACGACTTCGGCACCCGCACCGAAACGAAGCTCACCGACGGTCCGCTGGACGACGTTTCGCCCGCCTGGTCTCCAGACGGCAGGTCGATCGCGTTCGACCGCGGTGGGAAGGAGCTCCGCGTGATCGACGTCGCGACGAAGCAAGACCGCGTTGTCGCCGCCGGGCAGCTCGATCGTCCGCCGTTCTTGTCGGAGCGTCAGATCGCGTGGTCGCCCGACGGCCAATGGATCGCCTATCTCAACGTGGGCGCCGGTCAGTTCCAGAATCCGAACATCGCCTCCGTGAACGGCGGCGGCGGAAAGCCCATTTCGTTCTTGTCGAATGCGTTCGGCAATTCGATTGCGTGGAGCCCCGACGGTACGTACCTACTGTTCGATTCATCGCAGCGCACGGAACAGGCCGTGCTCGCGCGCGTGGATTTGGTGCCGAGGACGCCCCAGTTCCGGGAGGATCAATTCCGCGAGCTGTTCGCGCCGACGCGTCCGGGAACGCCCGTTCAACCGGCGCCGCAGCCCGCGCCGCCGCAGCGTGACAGCGCGACGCTGCGCAGCGATTCGGCCCGGGGCGCGGCGAAAAAATCGACGCGGGTCGTGTTCGATGACATCCGGCGGCGGATCAGCTTCCTGCCGATCGGCGTGGATGTGCGCACGGTCGTCATCAGCCCCGACGGCAAGACGGCGCTTTTGAACGCGGCCGCCGCGGGACAGGCGAACCTGTACACGTTCTCGCTCGACGAATTGGCGAGTGGACCCGCCGTTGCGCGCCAGCTCACGTCCACGCCCGGATTCAAGCAGAACGCGCAGTTCAGCCCGGACGGCAAAGAGGTCTACTACCTCGAGAACGGACGGCTGGCCGCGATCAACGTCGATTCGCGCGCCGTGCGAACGATCGCGGTTTCGGCCGACCTCGATATCGATTTCGCGCGTGAGAAGCTCGCCGTTTTCCACGAGGCATGGAGCATTCTCGCCGGCAACTTCTTCGAGCCGCACATGAACGGCGTGGACTGGCCCGCCGTCGAGAAGCGGTACGAGCCGTACGCCGCCGGCGCGCAGAGCACCGAGGATCTCCGGCGCATCATGAAGCTCATGGTCGGCGAGCTGAACGCCTCACACTCCGGCGTGAACGGTCCGAGCTTCTCGCCGCAGCCCAACGTCGGCCGGCTCGGCCTTCGCTTTGATCGCGCCGAATACGAGCAACGCGGCAAGCTGCGCATCGTCGAAGTGTTGAACTTGAGCCCCGCCGCCCTCGCCGACGTCACGCCGGGTGACTACATCCAGTCCGTCGATGGCGTACGGGTCGACGGCTCCGTCAATCTCGATTCGCTGTTGTTGTACAAGACGAACCGGCGCGTCGAGATCGCGGTGAGCCGCACGGCGGACGGCGCCGGCGCGCGCACGATCGCGATTCGGCCGATCAACCTCGCGACCGAGCGCGGTCTCGTCTACCGCGATTGGGTCGAGAGCCGCCGCGCGTACGTCGCGAAGATGAGCGGCGGAACGCTCGGTTACGTCCACATGCAGGACATGGGCGCCGGCTCGCTTCAGCAGTTGTACGTCGACCTCGACACCGAGAACCGCGACAAACAGGGCGTCGTCGTCGACATTCGCAACAACAACGGCGGCTTCGTGAATCCCTACGCGATCGACGTCTTCGCGCGGCGCGGCTACCTGCAGTTCACGCCACGCGATTTCGGCACCGGCGGCGGCCGGTCGGTCGTCGGGCAGCGTTCCCTCGAGAAGCCGACGGCACTCGTCACCAACATGCACTCGCTGTCCGACGCGGAAGATTTTACGGAGGGCTATCGCTCGCTCAAGCTCGGGCCGGTGGTCGGCGAACCGACGGCCGGCTGGATCATCTTTACCTCGGACTTCGGCCTGCTCGATGGATCGTCGTCGGTCCGCGTGCCCTTCGAGCGAATCACCGACGCGGCGGGCAAGGACATGGAAATGCATCCGCGCGCGGTCGACGTTCTCGTGCGGCGGCCCGTGGGTGAGAGCTACACCGGCCGCGATTCACAGCTCGACGCCGCGGTGAAGGCGCTCCTCGACCGGGCCGGCGCCAAGCAATGAAGCGCGTTGGTCTGGGAAATTGACGATGGGTGCGTTTTGCGCGTGGCTCACGGCGCACGGCTCGAGCTGTCTCGAGCTGGTCGCCGTCATCTTCGGCGTCGTGAGCGTGCTCCTCAGCGTCAAAGAGCACATTTGGAGCTGGCCCACCGCGCTGGTGAACGTCGCGCTGTACTTCGCGCTGTTCCAATCGGCCGGTCTCTACTCCGACATGGGACTGCAGGTCGTCTACTTCGCATTGTCGCTCTACGGTTGGTACGAGTGGCTGTACGGGGGCAAAGGACGTACGACGCTCAAGGTCTCGAGGACGCCGGCTCGACTCTGGGGAATCCTGACGGGAATCGGTGTCGCCACCTGGGCGATCCTCGGCGCATCCACGTCGCACCTTTCGGGCGTGGCCTTGCCTTACGTCGACGCCGCGACGACCACGACGAGCCTCGTGGCGCAGTACCTGATGACGCGCAAGATGCTCGAGAACTGGACGCTCTGGATCGTCGTCGACGTCGTCTACATCGGGATGTTCATCTTCAAGGGCCTCTACCTCACCGCGGGCAACTACGCGATCTACCTGATCCTCGCCGTGATGGGGCACATCGCATGGAAGAAGTCGCTCGCGAGCCGCGGCGATTCTTTGGCGGTGCCGGCGTCGGAGACCGCGACGGCGTGACGGTGCGCGTCGTCGTCACCGGCTCGGAGTCCACCGGCAAGACGACGCTCGCCGAGCAAGTGGCGCGGCACTATCGCGCCGAGCTCGTGCCGGAGTTCGTGCGCGAATTTGCCGCGGCGCGACACGGCGTTATCGAATTCTCCGATCACGGTCCGATCGCGCGCGGACAGATGTCGCTCGAGGACGCCGCGATCGCGCGCGGCAACTCGATGGTCGTGCAGGACACCGACCTGCTCAGCACCGTCGTCTACTGCGAGCACTATTTCGGCAAATGTCCGGCGTGGATCGCGGAAGCGGCGCGACAACGTGCTCCCGACCTCTACCTTCTGTGCGAGATCGACGTGCCGTGGATCGCGGATGGCATTCGCGACCGCGGCCACATGCGCGAGGAGATGCAGCGCCTCTTTCGCGCCGCCGTATACAACTCCGGCGCGCCCGTCGCCGCGATGACCGGCAACCGCACCGAGCGGTTCGAGCGCGCCGCCGAGGCGATCGACGCCCTACTGCTCGCGAACGCGGCCGACCGACTGCGCGAAGACGACCCGAATTCGTAGAAAGAGAAAAATCGCCACGCCGGCGAGCGACACGACGAATCCCCACCACAGCCCCGCGGCGCCCAGTGAAGTGCGAAATCCGAGATACGCGCTCACGGGAACGCCGAACAGCCAATAGCTGGCGAGCATCGTCACGAGCGGCGCCTTCGTGTCGCCGGCGCCGCGCAACACGCCCGCGCCGACCGCCTGTCCGCCGTCGAACATTTGAAAGACGCCGGCAATCGGAATAAGCGTCGACGCGAGCGCGATGACGCGGACGTCCGGAGTGAACGCGGCGGCCAGGAGGTGCGGCACCCAGATGAACGCGATCGCGGTGATCGCCATGAAACCCACGCCGCACAGATACGACGCGCGGATGGCCGCCCGTGCGCGGGGCATGTCCGCCGCTCCGATTGCCCGCCCTACGCGCACCGCGGTCGCCGAGCCGACGCCGAGCGGCACCATGAAGGTGAACGCCGCGAGCGTGATCGCGACTTGGTGCGCCGCCATCTCGATCGTTCCGAGCACACCCATGAGCAAACCGATCGCGCCGAACGCCGCCGCCTCGAGCCCTTGCTGCGCCCCGATTGGCAGGCCGATACGAAGCATCTGCGAGAGGGCCGGCCAGGAGCCAATCTCGTCTCGAACCGGGAACATCAACGGCCGCAGCTCGCGCCACGCGCCGGCCAGCAGGAGCAGCAGCATCAGCCATCGGCTGATCGCCGTGGCGATGGCGCTTCCCGCCGCGCCCAGCGCAGGACTCCCGAAGTGTCCGTACACGAAAACCCAGTTGAAGCCCGCGTTCGACAGGTTGGCGACGATCACCGTCCACACGATCGGCGCGACGCGGTGCATCGCCTGCAAGCTCTGTCGCAGCACCACGAACACGAGATATGGCGCCAGCCCGATGAGCGAGATTCTCAAATACGTCGACGCGTCGGGGACGATCTCGGGCGGCTGCCGGAGGGTGGTCAGCACCGTCGGTGCCGGCGCGATGCACAGCGCGCAGAGTACGCAGAATCCCGCCGCGATGATCAAGCCGCGCTGCATCGCCCGCGCGACCGACTCCGACTCGCCCGCGCCGACGGCCTGCGCGACGATCGGGTCAAGCGCCATCAGGCTGCCCGTCGCCAGAATCGTCACGTTGAAGTAGTAAAGATTCCCCAACGCCACCGCGGCGAGCACGCGCGCCGAGACTCGGCCGACCATGAGCGTGTCGACGACGCCCATGAGCATGAAGCCGAGCTGCACCAGCACGACGGGCACCGCGAGAGCGACGGTCGCCCGCAGTTCATCGGCGCCAACACTACTTTTCGCCGAATGCGGATTCTCCATCTCGTCACGCTAGCGACGCTGTTCGCCGTGCGCGACTCCTCTGCGCAGAGCATCGAGGCGGGCGCGCAGTTGGTGCCCGTGGCGACACGCGCCGACCCGACCGCGACGCGCGCCGATCTGACCGAGGGCTACCTCGCGCAGCCGATCGCGATGGCGCACGCCAAGTGGGGATCGCTCCGCGGGATCGGGACGCTGAATCTCGAGGGACTCACCATGCAGCGCGGGGAGCTGGTCACCGGCGCGTCCGGTGAAGGCTTCGTCGACCGGCGGCATCCGCACGCGTACATCCACGAGCTGCTGGCTGGGGTGGAGTTTCCGAAGGACGGAACCGCGCAACGTCCGCCCTTCGACGCGTCACTCTTCTTTGGACGCGGGTTTGCTCCGTTCGGCAGCGACGACCCGATGACGCGCCCCTTCGAGAAGTACCCGGTGAACCACCACCTCGGCCAGATCTTGGAGCGCGTTCTCCTCGTGGGCGCGGTCCGCTACGGTCCGGTCATCGGCGAGGTGGGCGTGTTCAACGGCGACGAGCCGACCGGGCCGGGTGCCGCGCCGAATTGGGGACGGTTTGGCGACTCGTGGTCGTCGCGTCTCACGCTTCTGCCGCTGCCGCACACCGAATTGAGCGGCAGCATCGCGCACGTGACCTCTCCGGAGATCCGCGCCGGCCACGGGCTCGATCAACAGAAGTACAGTCTCGTCGCGCGATACGATTTCGACCACGACAACGGCTCGCGCCAGTACGCGCTCGTCGAGTGGGC
>DASYSS010000029.1 GCA_036003045.1 Gemmatimonadaceae bacterium | reverse complement strand
CACGCGCAACCTGGATCACAACGGCGTCGACAACGTTGGCGTCGTCTTCCAGCAGGGCACGACGAACACGGGAACGTGGACGGCGGTCACCAACACGGCGAACCTCGCCGAGACGGCGACGGCTTCTACGTTCACGCTCCGCCAGATCACGACGGACGCCCTCGGCAACGCTGATACGGCGTACGCCGACCCGGTTCCGACGCACTTCCCGCAGAGCACGATTCCGGCGGCTGCGAAGTTCGGCGTCGACAAGACGCCGCCGCACCTCACGCTGACCAGCGGCCCCGCGAACGATTCTGTCTCGCAGGCGCTCGGCGGCACGGGTAACTACGTCGTCGCGATCACCGATACGCTCTCTGGACCGCACGCGCAGGCGCTCGTCGCGGTCGTCCGCCAGCAGCAGAACATCACCAGCAGCAACATTCCTGCTGAAGGCGCCGTGATGTCCAACGGTACCGAGAGCAACGGCAGTGGCGCGGGTTGCGTCATCGGCCGCTTCAACAAGACTCAGGCCGCAGCCGGCACCAACGCGCTGACGGTGTTGGCGAAGGACGGTTCGACCCTCGGCTTCTGCACGCCGACGTCCTACACTCTCACCAGCGGCACGACGATCGCCGCGAACTTCGGTGCTTCGGTTGCTGGCTACGTCACGACGCGCATCATCGGCGTCGACGAAGCGGGTAACCAGTCGCCGGTGTTCACCAACGTCATCGCCGAAGACAACGTGAACCCGACTGCTGGCCCGGGTATCTCTCTGCCGCAGTCGATCGCGGGCGGAGCCAGCGCGACGTTCCCGACCAACGCGACGGACAACCTGGATATCATCAGCGGCGTCGCTCAGCTGAGCTATCCGGGAGCCGGCGGCATGCTCCTGCAGTACGCGCCGTCGACGGCTGGTGCGGGTGTCGCGTTTGACAACGTGCTCACCACGTCCGCCGCGGTGACGCCTGGCGTTACGCTGTTCCTGCGCAACCTGCAGGACGGTTCAGCGGCAGCGCGTCCGGCGACGCCGGATAACACGATGGCTCCGACCGCGGTGAACATCGCCGTGTTCGATGTTGCGGGTCGCGCAGGCCAGACCGGCCTGATCACGCTCTCGCCGCAAGTGGCCATCAGCCAGCCGTCGTCGAACCCGTGGAGCTCGCAGTTCACGGGCGGCACGACGATCACGGCGAACAACGCCAACGTCACGAACTGCCCGGCCAGCGGTTGCGGCCCGAGCGGCACGACGACCCCGGCGAATCCGACGACGACGACCTTCACGGTCACGGCGGCGGGCGTCAGCGGTCAGTTGGCGAACCCCTTCACCACCGTCCAGATCTGGTACCAGGTCGGTGGCGCGGGCCCGTGGTTCCTCGCGGGCACGACGGGTGGCGGTTCATCGCGTGACACCGGTGCCAGTGGCAACCGGTTCTGGGACTTCACGTTCACGTGGGATCCGCCGGCCAGCGCGCCGATTGATCCGGCGACCGCCCTTGGCGCGTCGCTCACGCCGCCGAACGCTGGTACGGTTGTCCTCGCAGTCCGCGGTATCGGTATCACCGCGAACGGCGATGCGGTCGTGACGACCAGCTTCGCGCTTACCCTCACCAACCCGTAGTCTCAGGGTTGCAAGCAGTGCGAAAGGGCTCCGTCGAAAGACGGGGCCCTTTCGGTTTCTAGGGGTCGGGCGGGATCCGGGTAGTCGGGTTACCGGGCAACCGCGTGTCGGGATACCGGAACTGCGTGATGCGGTCGCTGCTACGCTGTCCCGGTATCCCGGCATCCCGGTTTCACGGTCACCCCCAAAAAGAAAAGCGCCGAGGGCATCGCTGCCCTCGGCGCTTTTCTTTTTCTCCTCCTATCTCTTCTTCAGCGGAATCTTGTTCGTCGCGGCGACGCTATCCCAGTACGACCAGCCGCGGCCGGCCAAGTGGCCGTCGATGAACACGAGAGGCGTGAGACGGCGGTAGGGGATGATCGTGTCCGGGCCCGCCGACGGCACGCGGCCGTTCACGAGCGCGGGCGCCTTGTCGTTCTCCGGCGTGAAGTACAGCACCTCGATGTTCTTTCCGGCGATGAGGAAGCGTTCGCGCGTGTAGACGTTCGGGAACGAGTCCGGCGGGGCGCCCGGCTGATCGGCGCGCGGCTTGAGGTCCTGCTTGATGATGTTGACCGCTGAGTCGCGCGATATGCCGGCGTTGAGCTCCTTGACCCGCTTGTCCTCGCAGGCGGCAAGCAAGCTGGCCGCAGCAAGTCCAGCGAGTAACAGCGTCCTTCGGCGAACGGAAGAATGGATCATGGGATCGGGTGGACAGGTGGACAGGTGGACAGGTGGACAGGTGGACAGGTGGACAGGGACGGGGTGGACGGGTGCGCTCGAAACAACCTAGCGGGCGGCGCGTCCCTCCGCGGTGACTCGCGAGTCATCGAGCAGACGACCCACCTCGCGGGGCATCAGCGCGAAAGCGGACGCCAGCGCGGCGATGGCGGCGTATTCTACACGCGACATCTCCGGCGTGTTTCCGCTCAACTCCCGCGCGATCGACGTCATCGTCACGGCCTCGATGCCGCACGGCACCATCACGTCGAAGTAGCTCAGGTCCGTCGACACGTTGAGCGCGAATCCGTGCCAGGTCACCCAGTCGCGGGCGTGCACACCGATCGACGCGATCTTGCGACCCGCCCCCTGCGTCCATACGCCCGTGAATCCGACGTTTCGCTCGGCCGCGATGCCGAATTCCGCCAACGCATCGATGAGCGACGCCTCGAGGGTCCGCAGATACCAGTGCAAATCTCGGCGGTGGCGCTTGAGATCGATGATCGGGTACCCGACGAGCTGCCCAGGGCCATGGAACGTGACGTCGCCGCCGCGCTCCACCTCGAACAGCTCGATGCCGCGTGACGCGAGCAGCTCTGGCGACGCGAGCAGGTGCCGCTCCTTCGACCCGCGTCCAAGCGTCACCACCGGCGGATGCTCGACGAGAAGCAGCACGTCCTGCGCGATCTCGCCGCTGATCCGCGCGCGAGCCACGGCGCGCTGGTAGTCGAGCGCGTCGGCGTACGGCATGAGGCCGAGGTGTTCGACCCAGAGCTCGTCAGGCGGCATCGAATTAGGTGGACAGGTGGACGGGTGGACAGGTGGACGGGAACCGCCAACGGCCGGACTGGAGTCTGAAGTCAGACGTTACTCTGATTTCAAGTCTCAGACTGTTCTTCCGTCCACCCGTCCACCTGTTCACCCGTCCACCTCCTACGCCTGGATCATCTTCCCGAGCGAGTCTAGGCACGCTTCCGCCACCGCCTCGGACAGCGTCGGATGCGCGTGGATCGCCAGGTCCACTTCTTCGACCGTGAACTCGTTGGCCCGCGCGACGACCAGCTCGTGAATCAGCTCGGTCGCGTGCGCGCCGACGATGTGGCCGCCGAGGATCTCGCCGTACTTCGCGTCGCGAATCACCTTCACGAAGCCTTCGGTGTCGCCCGACGTCCGCGCGCGTCCGCTGGCCATGAAGGGAAACTTGCCGACCTTGTAGTCGATCTTCTTGTCCTTGCACTGCTGCTCTGTGAGGCCGATCGACGCGACTTCGGGATGGCAGTAGGTCGCGTTCGGGATGTTGCCGTAGTCCATCCCATGCGTGCTCTTGCCCGCGAGCAGCTCGGCGAGGACGACGCCCTCGCGCTCGCCTTTGTGCGCGAGCATCGGCGGGCCGGCGACGTCGCCGATCGCATAGATACCCTTTGCCGTTGTCTCCATCTTGTCGTTGATCTTGATGAAGCCGCGGTCGGTGAGCTGAACGCCGGCCTCCTTGAGACCCAGCCCGTCGACGACCGGCGCTCGGCCGGCCGCGACGAGCACGACGTCGGCGGTGAGGTCCTTCTTCTCGCCAGCGGCTTCGACGCTCATCGTGACCGAAGTCTTGCCGGCCTTCACATTCGAGATCTTGGCACCGGTGAGGACGGTGATGCCTCGCTTCTTGAAGGCGCGCTCGACTTCCTTGGAGGAATCGGCGTCCTCGAGCGGCAGAATTGCCGGCATCACGTCCAATAGGGTTACTGCAGATCCGAAAGCGTGGAAAACGTCGGCGAACTCGCAGCCCACCGCGCCGGCCCCGACGATCACGATCGACTTGGGCGCCTTCTCGAGGATGAGCGCCTCATCGGACGAGATGACGGTTGTCTTGTTCAGCTCCAGTCCGACCTGCGGCAGACCCCGCACCCGGGAACCGGTCGCGACGATGATGGCTTTTTTCGCATCGTGCTTCTCGTCCTTGCCGTCGACCGTCTTGACCGCGACGACGTTCTTGCCGGCCAGCGTACCAGTCCCTTTGATCCACGTGATCTTGTTCTTCTTAAAGAGGAACTCGACGCCTTTGGAGTTTTGTAAGGAAACGGCGCGCGACCGCTTCATGGCGACGCCGAACTCGAGCTTGATCTCACCAGGAGTGACGCCGAACTCGGCGCCCTTCTTCATGTGAGTCGCCAGGGAGGCGGATTCGAGAAGCGCTTTGGCTGGGATGCACCCCCATATGACACAGGTGCCGCCCAGCTCCGATTTCTCGACGACGGCTGTGTTAAGTCCTAATTGAGCACATCGGATAGCGCCGACGTAGCCGGCCGGGCCGGCGCCGATGAAGATGACGTCGAAGGAAGCCATTGGTCGTTAGGGGAACAGGTGGACTGTTGGTGGACAGGTGGACGGGTGAACAGGTGGACGGGAACGGCGCCATCCTGAGGTCTGTACTGCCCGTCCACCCGTCCACCTGTCAGCCTGTCCACCCCAACAGTGACGCCGCCAAAAGATACCGGGGTTCTAAAAGTCGGCGCTACCAGCGGGATCAGCACTGCGCCGTCCGCGGTACGATAAGTGAATCTTGCCGGAATTCTCACCAATCCATAAGGTGTAGACCCATGGCGAACGCGGGACTGAGGTTGGGCAGCGGCTGGAGGCGCGTCGTAAGTCTTGGCGCGGCAGCGTGCGCCATGGCGAGCGTGCCGCTGCGCGCTCAGCTAACGCCCGTGTCGGACACCACGCGGCGCGACTCGATTCCCGCGGTGTTGATCGGTCACGTCGTCGACAGCACCGGCGTCGGATTGCCGGGCGCCGAGATCACGGTCAACAAATCAGACAGGGTGCACGCGATCACCGGCGACAGCGGCGAGTTTCGGATCGTCGATCTGCCCGCCGGCACAACCGTGTTCAACGTGCGGCGCATCGGCTTCGAGACGGCGAGCTTCACGGCCGTCCTCAGGGGCGGGAGGACGCAGCGCGCAAAGTTCTCGCTCACGCCGGTCGCTCAAGCGCTGCCGGTCGTCGCGGTATCTGACACCGCGACGAAGACGCATTGGCTCGACGACTTTTCCCGCCGCCAAAGTACCAATCGCGGCACGTTCATCTCGCGAGCCGAGATCGAACGCAAAGGGGCTCGGATGGGCACGGATGTCGTCAGGAGCGTGCCGGGCATTCGCCTCGTCCCGCGTCGCGGTGGAATCGGCAACCAGGTCCTGATGACGCGCGGCGACGGACCGCGCTCGTGCGTGCCGCAGATGTTCGTGCACAACATGGCCTACAGCGGCACGCTCGACGACTTCGTCGCCGAGGACATCGAGGCCGTAGAGGTCTACGTCGGGACGTCCGAGGTGCCGGCGGAGTTGGACAAAGCGGGCAGGGGGATCTGCGGCGCGATAGTGGTGTGGACGCGCGATCCCCGCAAACCACCCGAATAGCGCGCGCTCGGCGGAGACTTTTCGGCTGTTGTCGTCCCGCCCGATCTAGAAGACCAACATCAAAGGATTCTCGATCAGCCGTCGCAACGTCTGCAGGAACGCGGCGCCGACCGCGCCGTCCACCGCGCGATGGTCACAGCTCATCGTGATCCTCACGCGCTTCTGCACCTCGAAGCCGGCGTCGCCCTTACCCGGGACCATGACGTCGTGCGCCGTGCCGATGGCGAGGATGCCGACTTCCGGCGGGTTGATGATCGCGGTGAACTGGTCGATCCCGAACATGCCGAGGTTGGAGATCGAGAATGTCGAACCCGTGTATTCCTCGGGCTTGAGCTTGCGTTCGCGCGCGCGCTTGGCGAGCTCGCGCGCTTCGGCGGAAATCTCGCTCATGCGTTTGCGGTCGGCGTCGAAGATGACGGGCACGATCAGCCCGTCGTTCGTCGCGACGGCCATGCCGAGGTGGACGCGGTGGTGATAACGGATGCGGTCACCGAGCCAGTGGGCGTTGACCTCGGGATGCTGCGCGAGCGCTGTGGCGACGGCTTTCATGAGGACGTCGTTCACCGAGACCTTGTATTCCTCACCCAGCTCGAGCATCGCGGCGCGCAGCTCGGTGACGCGCGTGAGGTCGATGTCGGCGGTCAGGTAGAACGTCGGGATCGGCCCGATGGATTCGGCGAGACGTTTGGCGATCGTCTTCCGGATCTGTGTGAGGCCGATGTCTTCAAAGTCGGGTTGACCGGTGGACGGGTGGACCGGTGGACGGGTGACTGCTGAGAGCGCGGCAGCTGGCGCGGCGGCAGCGGCTTCGATGTCGCGCTTGATGATTCGACCGCCCGGACCAGAACCCTGAAGGGCCGATATATCGAGACCCCGGTCGGAAGCGAGACGGCGCGCGAGCGGCGATGACCGAACCTGGCCGCCGTTGTTGGGGGGGGCGGGAGGCCGCGGGGCCGGCGGGCCGGAACTCGCCGCTGGCGGTGATGGCGCTGGTGGAGGCGGGGCTGCTGGAGGCTCTGGCGGAGCCGCCGTAGCGGCGGGAGCGGGTGCCTGCTGGGCGGCGGGCGCCGCTTCCTTCGGTGCCGCAGATGGGGGCGCTGCTGGCGCCGCAGACCCGGCTTCTGCGAGCAGGGCGTCGATGTTTTCGTCCGGGGCGGCAATGACCGCAACGAGCTGACCGACCGGACGGGCGTCGCCCTCGTTGACCAGGCGTTTTCGCAGCACACCGTCGCCGCGCGCCACGAGCTCCATGACGGCCTTGTCCGTCTCCACTTCGGCGAGCACGTCGCCGCTCTTCACGGCGTCGCCTTCGTTCTTGAGCCATTTGACGAGGCGCCCCTCTTCCATCGTGGGCGAGAGCGCCTCCATGAAGACTTTGGTAGCCATCTATCGGTGGACGGGGTGGACGGGTGCACGGCGATAGACGGGTGGTTCGGCAGCCCGGCTGTCCACCGGTCCACCTGTGCACCCGTCCACCTGCTAATCCAGGTACATCACCTTCCGGACGGCGGCGACGGTCTTCGCGGCGTCGGGCTTGGCCGCGCGCTCGAGGTTCTTCGCGTAGGGCATCGGCACGTCAGCTTGGTGCACGCGCAGCACGGGTGCGTCGAGCGAGTCGAAGCAGTCGCGCTGGATGTAGTCCACGACCTGCGCACCGATGCCGGCGATCTCCCAGCCTTCCTCGAGCACTACGGCACGATTCGTTTTTTCGACCGACGTCTTGATCGCTTCGACGTCCATCGGGCGCACGGTGCGAAGGTCGACGACGTCGACGTTGATGCCGTCCTTCGCCAACTGGTCCGCCGCCTGCACTCCGAGGAGCGCCATCTTGCCGGCGGTGATGATCGTCGCGTGGTTCCCCTCGCGCTTCAGATCAGCTTTGCCGATCGGAATGAGATACTCCTCGTCGGGCACTTCGCCCTTCGTGTTGTAGAGCATCTCGCCTTCGAGGAAGCACACCGGGTTGTCGTCGCGGATGGCCGACTTGAGCAGCCCCTTCGCGTCGTACGGCGTGCTCGGGGAGATCACCTTGATGCCGGGGATGTGGGCAAGCCACGACTCGAACGCCTGCGAGTGCTGCGCCGACAGCTGCAACGCCGCGCCGTTCGGGCCTCGGAAAACAATCGGGATGTTGAACTGGCCGCCCGACATGTAGAGCATCTTCGCGGCGGAGTTGAGCACTTGGTCGAGCGCGAGCACGGCGAAGTTCCACGTCATGAATTCGATGATCGGACGCAGCCCGACCATCGCCGCACCCACACCGACGCCCGCGAAACCCAGCTCGGTGATCGGCGTGTCGACGACGCGCATCTCGCCGAACTCCTGAAGCAGCCCCTTCGAAACCTTGTACGCGCCCTGGTACACGGCGACCTCCTCGCCCATGAGGAAGACCCGGTCGTCGCGCTGCATCTCTTCTCTGAGCGCCGCGTTGAGCGCGTCTCTGTACGTGATGACTGGCATGTCCCGAGAACCCCTAGGCGACGGCGTCGGCGGCGGCGTCGCTCGTCGTGTCGACGTAGACGTCCTCGTACAGTGCCTCGAGCGGCGGCTCGGGACTCTTGTCGGCGAAATCCCAGGCGTCCTGCACGACCGCCTTGATCTCGTCGTCCATCTTGTGCAGTGCCTCGTCGGTGAGCTCGCCGTGTTCCATCATGTACGTGCGGAGCAGCACGATCGGGTCGCGCTTCATGTGTTCCTCGAGCTCGGCCTTCGAGCGATACGTTCCGCTGACGGCGTCCGACATCGAGTGGCCCATGAAGCGGTACGTGCGCACCTCCAGCAGCGTCGGCGTGGACTCGGTACGCGCGCGCTCGATCGCCTTCCCCACCGCGGCGCGGACCTCGAACACGTCCTGACCGTCGCAAACCGCCCTGGACATGTTATACGAAGCCCCGCGCTCATAAATGTCGTGGATCGCGGAAGCGCGCTCGAGCGCCGTGCCCATGCCGTAGCGGTTGTTCTCGATGATGTAGACGACAGGCAGCTTCCAGAGCCCTGCCATGTTGAGCGCTTCGTGGAACGCGCCGGTGTTCACAACCGACTCGCCCATGAAGCAGACGCAGACCTGGTCGCCGCCGCGGTACTTGATCGCGAAGGCAACGCCCGTCGCCAGCGGTACATTCGCGCCGACGATGCCGTGCCCGCCGAGGAAATTGAGGCTCTTGTCGAACATGTGCATCGAGCCGCCCTTCCCCCGCGCGCAACCGTCGATACGGCCGAACAACTCCGACATGACCGTGCGCGGGCTCATCCCGCGGGCCAGCGCTTGGCCGTGGTCCCGGTACGTCGTGATGATGTAGTCGTCGGCGCGCAGCGACGAGAGCACCCCGGTGCTCACCGCTTCCTGCCCGATGTACAGATGGCAGAATCCGCCGATCTTGCCGAGCGCGTACGCCTCGGCGCAGCGCTCCTCGAAGCGTCGCTGGAGGAGCATCGAATGCAGGAACTCGTGGTTCAGCTCGGGACTGGAGGCCGGTGCGTTGCCGTTTGTCGACGGCTCGGTAGCCGCGGCCTTCTTCTTGGGCATTGTCGATGACTCGATGTCGGTAACGGCTGTGCTGGTAACCTCTGGACTGCCCATCTTCACACTCCCGCCGCCTGGACCTGCTCCCAGGCGTGATAGCTGGATCGAACCAGCGGTCCGGACTCGACGTGCTTGAATCCCATCGCCATGCCGATCTCGCGCATCCGCCTGAATTCGTCGGGCGTGACGTAGCGGTCGATCGGGATGTGCGACTCGGATGGACGCAGGTACTGGCCGAGCGTGAGGATGTCGACGTCGACTGCGCGCAGGTCGCGCATGACGAGCTCGACTTCTTCGAGCGTCTCACCCATGCCGAGGATGATGCCGGTCTTGGTCGGGATGTCGGGCGCGAGTCGCTTGGACGTTCTGAAGATTTGCATGACGCGCTCGTATCGCCCGCCCGGACGGCACTTCTTGTAGAGACGCGGCACCGTCTCGGTGTTGTGGTTGTAGATATCGGGCCCCGCCTCGAGCACCGTGCGAATCGAGTCCTCGTTGCCCTGAAAATCCGGCACGAGCACTTCGACCGAGCAATCGGGGAGGCGCTGTTTGATCTGCCGGATCGTCTCGGCGAAGATGTACGCGCCGAAGTCGGGGAGGTCGTCGCGATCGACCGACGTGATGACGGCATGGCGCAGCCGCATCTCGCCGATCGCGTCGGCGACGCGCGCCGGTTCGTCGATGTCGTATTTGGGCGGCCGACCGTGTGCAACCGCGCAGTAGGCACAATTCCGCGTGCAGACGTCGCCGAGGATCATGAAGGTCGCGGTGCCGTGCTCCCAGCACTCGCCGACGTTCGGGCAGTGCGCTTCCTCGCAGACCGTGTGCAGGTCCAGCTCGCGCATCAGCTGCTTCAAGCGGAGGTACTGCGGACCGCCTGGGGCGCGAACCTTGAGCCACCCGGGCTTTCGCTCTGGAAGGGGCTCGGCGCGGTGGCGGCCAATGATCTGGTACAGCGGTTCTGACAAGGGCTCGGAGGGGTTGGGTCGGGGAGCGTCGAGCTTGGATCCAGAGTGTGGAACTGGTTGGGCGCGAATAATCTAGAGCCGTCTGAAAGTGGTCGGAAGAATCAAATAACCTATCTCTACCTATGTTGAAGGTTAGCGATATCCTGGCCAGAGAAATGAGCCGCGAGCGAGGGGCGCGGGCGGGCTAGTCGGCGAACCTTGCGATCGAAAACCGGTCGATCGAGGGGTGCACGGGCGGCGCGTGCTCGACGAAGGCGCGAACGGCCAGGGCGGTAGCCGGCGCCAGCAGGATTCCGTTTCGCGCGTGACCGCACGCGTAGATCAGCGACGGTGACTCGGGATCTTCACCCAGAATGGGGAGCATGTCGCTGGTGGCGGGACGAAGACCGGCCCATCGCCGGGCGACGCGAGCGTCGGCGAGGGGAGGACATAGCTTGGTCGCGGCGGCGCGGAGAGTGCGCTCTCCATCCTCGGTCGCCGTCGTGTCGAAGCCGGCGTCTTCACTCGTTGCGCCGGCGACCAGCTCACGTCCGCGAGGCACAAGGTAGACGTGACCGGCGCTCACGGGACGATGAATCAGGTCGGGCGCGTCGAACGCGATGATCTGACCCTTGAGCGGCGAGATGGGCACGCGGCGCGGCAGACCGCGGATCTGTGCAGACCATGCGCCCGCCGCAAGAATGAGAGAATTCGCGTGTACCGATGTCCCGGCGCGCGTGGTAACCCGAGCGGGTCCTGTCGAGACGTCGACCTCGGCCACCCCGTCGCCACCGACGACGCTGACCCGCGGGTGGCGGGAGACGGCTCGGCGGAGGGCAGCCACGACTCGCGTGTTGTCGATGGCGCCATCGTGGGTGTGTAGAACCGCGCCGTTCGGCGCATCGATGGCCGGCTCCGTTCGCCGAACCTCTGCGTCGGAGAGCCAGCGAGAATCGGCGTCGAGTGCCGCCGGTCTCGACGGCATCGTCTCCAGCAGCCCCTCGAGAACCTCGAGCTCGGGGTCGAATTCTCGAAGCGGTGCCAAGAAGGCCGGAAAGAGGTTCAGGCTGTAGCGAAAAAACTCTCGGATCTCACCATCGCGTTGGCCGACGGAAGGTGCGAGAATACCCGCGGCCGCGCCCGATCCCGCACCCGGCCGGTCGGCGCCGAACAGCGCGCACGAGGCGCCGGCACGCGCGAGCTCGAGCGCGGCGGACAAGCCGATGATTCCGTCACCGATGACGGCTGTGTCGAAATGGGATGACTGAGGGAACGCCAAGGTCGTGAGGGGAAACCGGACCGACGAATGGGCTGAAACAGCCGAAGGGTGTGGATCGTAGAGTAAAGTGCAGGAGGGGTAGGTTTTTCGCTAAATCGGGAGATCCCGCGCATGCTCCGCACAATTTTTTCGATCGGCCTGTTCGCCGTGCTCGGTCTGATCGCCCTGAAGTTCATCTTCGGAATTTTTGGGATTGCCTTCGTGCTGTTTTACGCGCTGCTCAAGTTGGCCGTGAAGATCGGGCTGATACTGCTCGTCGTGTACTTCATCATCCGGGTCGTGAGTCCGAACACGGCGAGGAATCTGAGGGAGCGGTGGTCCGGTAGGGCGTAGAATCCCTCGAAACTGAAAGCTCCCGGCTCCGAAAGGAGTCGGGAGCTTTTTGTTGGCGCTGCGTGAAACGAAAGCGCTCGATGCCGATGGAGGCTGTCCCGGTCACGCCTAATCTGACGTCAGACGTCGGATGTCAGACTCCGATTTCTAGGGCACAGCCGTACCCACCGCCGCGAGAGAGTGACTGGAATGGCCGGGATCCCCGCGCCGTCAGCAGTCCGCGCTCACCCTTCCATCCGATCAATCACCGCCCACACCAGCATCGGGACCATGATCTCATGATGCCCCGTGATCTCGTACCCCTTTCCTGAGTCGAGCGTGGGCCGTTGGACGACGTTCACGCGCGGGCGGTAATGCCGTTGCATGTCGAAATCCGCCGAGACGAAGTCGCGGGGGCGGCCGGCGTTCAGGTTGCGCGCGATCGTGAGCGCTTTGAGAAAGACCTCGGGCATGATCACGGCGCTGCCGAGATTGAGCACGACTCCGCCGTCGTCGAGGTCTGAGAGCGACGCGGCGAGGCGGCGGAAATCGCGGTGGCTCGTGTCGCCGATCGCGGCGCCATTCGCCGCAGGGTGCTGGTGGATGATCTCCGCGCCGAGCGCCGCGTGAACAGTCGCCGGAATCCCCAACTCCGTCGCTGCTCTGAGAAGCGACATCTCGGGGTGCGCCAAGTCCGACCGCGCCACGAGCGCTCGGCCGAGCGATTCACCCATGCCCTGTTGCGCGCGCATTCCGTCGACGAACGCGGCGTTCATCTCGCGTCCCGTCTCGTCGGCCATGCCGAAGGTGCCGTCGCGCAGGCCAGCGGCGACGTCCTCTGACGTCGCGCCGAATCGCGCGACCTCGTAGTCGTGGATCGCTCCCGAGCCGTTCATCGCGACGTGCGTGATGACGCCGCGGCGCATCAGGTCGATGAGCAGTGGCGAGATGCCGGTCTTCACGATGTGGCCGCCGATCATCGCGACCACGCCTCGTTTCCGTCGGGCAGCGTTGGCGACGGCGTCGACGACGGCGACGAAATCCCGCGCGACGAGGACATCGGGGAGCGATGCGATGAAGGCGTGGAACGACCGGTCGTCGCGCGGCGGATGCGCGAACTCCTCGGCGTTCACCTTGTTCGGACGCCGCGCGACGGGGACGGTGCGGATCGCGGCGAAGTCCGCTTCCCGCGTCAATCGCGCGGACGCGGAGGGATTGGGGGGAGGACGGGGAGGGGCGCCGTGTCCGTCGGAGGCTTGCCGTTTGCCGGCACCGGAGGCGTCGCGGTCTGAGGCGGGTGGTACGATTTGAGGTAGAGGTTGAGGGAACCGAAACGCACGCTCGACTTCATCTGAAGCATGATGCGGTTCTCGTCGTCGGAAAGCCAGACCTCGGCGTGGCCGCCGTCGGAGAAGAACTTCGACTGAAAGATCGGCTGTACGACCAGCGCTGGAAATCTTCCTGCCGGCACGTCGATCGTGTCCTTGCGCACGACCTTGAAGCGGACCGGATTCCGGTCGGCCATGAAGTAGTCGTTGAAGGTCGTGTCCATCCCGACGCGCAGCGGCACCGTGCGCAGAAAATAAAGGAACGACCCGTCGTCGAGCGGGTGCTCGACGCTCGGCTTGGGTGGTTTGCTGTCTTCGGTGTATTCGCGCCTGTCGGGGAAGATCTCGTAGGTGTGCTTGGGTTCGTACGACCCTTCGTCGATGTCCTTTCGGTATCGAAGCGAGGCGAGCGTGTGTGAGTCGGACCACGACTCGTACTTGTCGTTGACGCTATAGAACAAGAACCGGCCGTGCAGCCGAAAAATGGTATGCCAGGTGTCGACGCCGCGCACGGTGTCCATCGGCAACACTTCCATTTCGCCGCTGCCGACCGGGATGTTCTTGTACTTCACTTGATACTCGAGACGCTCGCCGACGCCGAACGGGACACGCGCCGGCTCAGCCGGGCGGGCCGCTGGTCCGCCGGTCTCCTGCGCACTCGCCGGCATCACGGCCAGCACGGCGCCGATGAACAACGACCGAAGCACCGACACACGCGGGTGGCCCATCACGACGTCGGGCGCTCCACGCGCACTCCGCGTCCGATGCGCAGCAAGGCGAGCCCGTCGGTCCACGGTCGAATTCGCGATTCGCGCATGCGCACGTCGTATCGCGGTTCCAACGAGACGGTCTCGACGCGTCGGGCTCGCGGAGCGGCGCGAAGCAGGAGCGACAGGTTGGCCGCCCATCCCTGGCCGGCGGCGAGCGGCGCGTCGCCGATGTCCTTCAAGAGATCTCGAATGAGCGAAATCCTGTAGAGCCTCAGTGCGCCGAACGGGTCGGTAACCCCGGCCACCTTGCCGGCGCGGCGGGCGGCCCACGTCGCGATCCAGCGCAGCCGCCGGACCGCCTTGGGCGTCGACTCGGGCAGGGTCCGCTCGGCGACGACGAGGTCGGCGCCTCCCTCGAAGCGCTTGATCAACTCCGGGAGATGCTCGGGCTGATCCGTGAAATCGGCCTGCATCGTGATCAGGCCGTCGCGACGCGGATACTTGGTTCGGGCGGCCGCGGCGCGGCAGAGCGCGTCGAGCGCTCGGTCGTAGCCGAGGTGCTCGGATTCCCCAAGCACCGTCAGCGGCAGAACGTCAGCGTAACCCTGGAGAACCTCGGCCGTCGAATCCGTGCTGCCGTCGTCGTAAACCAGGATCTCGTAGTCGCGCGGGTATTCTTGGAACACCTTCCGAATACGCCACAGGAGCACGCCAACCGTCTCAGCTTCGTTGTATGCGGGAATGCAGACGTACAGCACGTGGAGAGCGGGACGCGGGGTTGGACGAGGACGGCGGAAGGAGCCGGAAGCCTGAAGGCGGCGGGTTAAGTGAAATCTACAAGTGCAATACACGCGCGGCCCCACAGGGGTTCGCCCGGGTAACCGGTGACCGCGCGGGGCGTCTTAGAAAGGGGTGGCGCAGGACTGGCTCATTGAAGCCTTGCGGGCCCCCAACCGCCCAGGACGGTGTAACACAACGTAGCAGGGAGTCCGATGATTCTGGCCGATACGCGATACCGCCTCACTCGCGACGACGCACAGCTCGCCGCGCGGCTGCTGGCCAGTGAGTCCGGCCAGGACCTGGCCGCGCTCGAGACGAGGCTGGCTGACGAGGGAATCGACGCGATCCTCGACGATCCGCGCCTTTCGGCGGCATTGAAGCGCGATCCGCGCGGCGCGCACGCGTCGCTGACGCTCTTTGCGTACGTGATGATTCGGTCAGCCCTTCGGCAAGCGGGCGAAGCGGACCGCGGGCTCGCCGACTACGTGACGTCCATCGTCCTCAATTTCGGCGTGCGAGGTCGGGCGTTCCGAATCTCGGACTCGGACGACGAGGTTTACGACGCGATCGTCGCGCTTTGCGAGGACCTCAATGACTCCGATGCGCGCCGCAGCTTTCTCGTGCGAACCCATCTGGGCAATTACGCCCTGTGGCTGAGCGGGATCTTTCCCGACTTCATCGAGCAGCGGCACTCGCAGCGTGGCGGCCCCGATCTCGACTACTACGAAGCGATGGGCCGCCGGGGCTTCCAGCTCGCCGCCGACCATCGGTTGGCGGAGGAGCATGGCCTCACGACCCTCTTCGCCAACGCGGCCGCCAGATTCGGTCTGCTGCGCACAGCGCTCAACTCGGTGAGCGACTCGTTGTTCTTCCCGACCATCAATTCACCGGAGCGCCTGATGCGTCAGGTGAGAGACGAGTTTCGTTGGAAGCGACCCGCGTAGCTCCGAGTGTCGGAATCGCCGGCGAAATCAGTCGCCCGATCGAACGGCTTCCGCGAAAGCCGAAAAGAGGCGACGATCCCATGGCTCGGGCGTGCCCGTGAGCTCTTCCGGGTGCCATTGGATGGCGATCATCCACCAGTCGCCGCGCGCGGGTTCAAGCGCCTCGACGATGCCGTCGGGGCTCGTGGCCGACACGCGTAGGCCCGGTGCGACCGCGTCTACGGCCTGGTGATGCGAAGAATTCACCGCGATCGACGTTTCGCCGACGATGGCCGCGAGCGACGTGCGCTGCTCGATCGAGATCGCGTGCACGCGTTCGGTGCGACGCTCCGATTGGTCGTGTCCGATGCCGGACGGTTTGAGCGACGGAATGTCCTGGATCAACGTTCCGCCGAGCGCGACGTTCGCGATCTGCGCGCCGCGACAGATGGCGAGAGTCGGCATGCGTCGTTCGCTCGCGGCCCTCGTGAGCGCCAGCTCGTATTCGTCGCGTCCGGCGTGCGGTGTTCCCATCGCCGGATGGGGCGTCTGCCCGAAGTGCTCGGCACCGATGTCTTCGCCGCCGGTGAGCACGAGTCCCGCGACGCCATCCAGGGCCGCCGTCGCAACCGCGGCTTCGACTGGCGGAAGAACGACCGGGATCAAACCAACCGAGGCGATCGCGCTGGTGTACGCCTCATTGACGCGAACGCGCGAGCGCCCACGTAGAGATTCGGTGGTGGCCGTGAGAATGACGAGCCGCGGTTTAGTCATGTTCGTCCGGTGATGAACCATCTGTCGGGCGCCCCGCCGACGCGTCCACCTGTCCGCCCGTCCACCCGCAAAGTATCGTACACGCGACTGCTCGGAGGAGCAAAGAACCGAATGGCGTTCGAGGGTTTTCGGCGTTCGTTCGACGAGTTGCTGTCACGCGCGACGCGGCCTGAAGAGCGCCGCGCGATTGCCGCGCGCATGAAGGACACGCTCGTCCAGGCTCGGCTCGGTCTCGACGACCTGCGCGACGGTCTCGCGAAGGCCCGACAGCGATTGTCGAACGAAGAGCGCGAGCTGGAGACGGTCCGTCGCCGAAAACAGCTCGCCGAGGGAATCAACGACCGCGAGACCATCGATCTGGCGGCGAAATACGAGCAGATGCATACGGAGCGCAGCGAGGTGCTCCGTCGGAAGGTCGCCGCGCAGGAAGCCGAGGTTGCGTTGGCCGAGCGCGAAGTGTCCGAGATGTCGGCGGAGCTAAAGGCCGTCCTGGCCGGTGCACCTACTCCGAATCACGTCGGCGGACAGGTCAGCGACGCGGAGCTGGGACTGAACGACGAAGCCGGCGCATCGTCGATCCGATCCGAGATCGACGCTCTGGGCAGGCAGCGCGAGCGCGCCGATCGCGAAGCCGACGCCGCCCGGCGGCTCGACGAGCTGAAACGCAAGATGGGGAAGTAGCCGATTCGGATCATCGGGGGTGGGGCGGGGCGGTCGGGCTCTGTATCTGCCGCGATTCTCGCCGCCTGCGTCATCGCGACGCGCGCCGGCGCGCAAGACACGCTGTTTGTCCACTGCTTCGGCCAGCGGATCAACAACATCGTCGTGCGCAGCTCCGCGCCGACCGCGTCGTTTCTTCGCCGCGCGCCCGTGCTGCACGACATCGTGTCGGCGATCCACGTGACGACGAACCCCGAGGTCATCCAGCGTTTTCTGCTGCTGTCGCGCGGCGACGCGTGCGACGAGCTGCGGCGCTCCGACTCCGAGCGCATTTTGCGCGCGCAACCATTCATCGCGGACGCATCGGTTCGCGCGATGCCCGACAGCGGCGGCGGGGTGACACTGCTCGTCGAGACGAGCGACGAAATCTCTCTCGTGCTCGACGCGGCGATCGGGCCGGGCCACCCGTTCGTGCGCTTCCTGCGATTCGGCGACGCCAATCTCGACGGTGAAGGCCTGTACGTCGCCGGCGATTGGCGCGACGGCGGCGCCTTTCGCGACGCGTTCGGCGGACGCCTCGTCGACAACCAGATGTTCGGCCGTCCGTACACGTTCAACGCGCAGGCATTCCGAAATCCGCTCGGCACCGCGTGGTCGGCGGAAGGGTTTCACCCGTTCTATACCGACATTCAGCGGGTCGCATGGCTCGTGCAGCTCGGATCGCTCGACGACTACGTCCAGTTCCAGAACGACATCAACTCGAGCCACGCCATTCGACTCGTGCGAAGCTTCTTCGAGCTCGGCGGCGTGCTGCGGATCGGGCCCCCGGGGCGGCTGAGCCTCTTCGGCGTGGCGATAGCCGGCGACGACGAGCGCCCGGGACAAAATCAGGTGCTCGTGACGAACGAGGGATTCGCCCCTGACACCGGGACGCAGCTGCTCAACCGCTACGTCGCCCATCGCATCGCGCGGGTGAACCTGCTCTGGGGCATACGCGACATCGGATTCGCGAGGGTGAAAGGCCTCGACGCGCTGACCGCGACGCAGGACTTCCCGGTCGGCTTTCAAGTCGGGACGCAATTCGGCCGCAGCGTCACGGCGTTCGGCGCGCGCGACGACGACATCTTCATGTCGAGCGATCTGTACGTCGGCGCCATCGGCCACAACAACGCGCTGCGGCTTCAGATCGAAGGCGAGGGGCGCCATGACAATTCGGCGAACCTGTGGGACGGGATGCTCGCCAACGGCGTCGCGATCCAGTACTACAAGCCGGTGCAGAGCAACACGACGACGCTGTCGTTCGCCTTCAGCGGCGGCTGGCAGCAGCGGATCCCCTACAACTTCACGCTCAGCGACCCGGTGGGAGGCCTTCGTGGCTATTCAGGGTCGAGCACCCCGGGGGCGCGGCGCTTCGTGACGCGCTTCGACTCGCGCCAATACCTCGGCCGCCCAAACGGATTCGCCGACGTCGGCGTCGGCGCGTTCGTCGAAGGCGGCCGGCTGTGGGCCGGCGACATCCCGTACGGCGTCAACACCCCGCTGCGGATGTCGGTCGGCGTGAGTCTTCTCGGCTCCGCCCCGCCAAGCTCACCGCGCATCTGGCGCCTCGACTTGGCGTACGCGCTCAACCCGGAGCTCGGCGGACGACGTTTCGAAATCCGCGTGGGGAGCTCGGATCTTACGACGTTCTTCTTGCCGGAACCGTTCGACGTGCAGGCGACGCGAGAGCAGACGGTGCCGTCGAGCGTTTTCCGGTGGCCGTAGCTCCTTTCCCGAGATCAGCCGCCGCTGGGGCCACTATGAAATTTTTAAGAAAACTCAACGCAGACGACACAGACTTGGAAAAGCGATCCCGCAGATAAACGGCGAAACCAAAGAGAAGGTTTTCGACGTTTTGTCTGTGGGATTGCTGTTCAAGTCTGTGTCGTCTGCGTTGAATTGTCTTTTCTTTGTCTAGGCTGCGAGCCGGCTCTCGCCAGTCAGGCTTGGACGCTTTTGGTGAGACCTTTCAGCAGCGGCACGAACAGCAGCATCAATGCGGCTGCAGCGAAGCCGGCGACGACGAAGATCATGTAAAAGCCGTGCTGAGTCGCGCTCACTGACTGCAAGAATCCGCCGAGCCCACCCGCGATCGCCTGCGGCTTCTCGCCCGGCGTCGGTGTGAACCCAGCGACGGCGCCGGCGATCTTGCCCGCGACGGCGTTGGCGAGGAACCAGACGCCCATGAGGAGCGACGCGAAGCGCACCGGGGCGACTTTGGTCACGTACGAAAGGCCGACCGGCGAGAGACAGAGCTCGCCCCACGTGTGGAACGTGTACGCCGCGACGAGCCAGAAGGGACTCACGAGCACGCCCGTGTCGGCGCGCTCGCCGCCGACGACCATGAACAGGAAGCCCGTCGCCAGCAGCGCGAGGCCGAGAACCATCTTGAGCGCCGTCGATGGCTCGCGGCGCCGCCTACCCAGCACGGTCCACATCCACGCAAAGAGCGGCGCGAAGATGAGGATGTCGAATGGATTCACCGACTGGAACCAGCTCGACGGAATGTCGAACGAGCCCGCCTTGAGATTCGTGTTCTTGTCAGCGAACAGGTTCATCGAGCTGCCGGTCTGCTCGTACGCCGACCAGAAGAAGATCACGAAGAACACGACGATGAACAGAGCGATGACGCGCTTGCGCTCCTCGCCGTGCGTTCCGAACAGGCTGATCGTGAGCGCCGGTCCAACGACCACTCCCATCAGGAGACCGAGCACGCTGCCGTTGCCCAGGAACCAGGCGAGCGCGCCGCCGAGGACGACGCCGATCACGGCGTGCAGCGTCGTGTTCGACTTGGGGCCCGATTCGGCCACGCTCAGCGAGGAAGTGCTGCGCGCGGGAGACGTGCCGATGCCCGGCAGGTACTTGTCGCGGCCCCAGAGGTACGTCATCAGTCCAAGCAGCATGCCCACGCCGGCGCACGCGAAACCCCAGTGCCAGCCGAAGCGAGGATTCTGCGCGAGATAGCCACAGAAGATCGGACCGAGAAACGCGCCGGTGTTGATGCCGACGTAGAAGACCGTGAAGCCGGAGTCGCGGCGTGGGTCGCCTTCACGATAGATCTGCCCGACCATCGTCGACACGTTGGACTTGAAGAAGCCGGTGCCGATGATGATGAGGCCGAGCCCAGCGTAGAACGTGGTCATCCCCGGGAACGCCATCGTGAAATGGCCTAGGGCGATGACGATGCTGCCGATGACGAGTGATCGTCGTGTTCCGATGAGCCGGTCGGCGAGGAAACCGCCGATGACCGGCGTGAGGTACACGAGCATCATGTACGTGCCGTACAAGTTCGTGGCGTGGGGCGTGTCCCACTTGAGCGCGTTGACCAGGTAGAGCACGAGGATCGCGCGCATGCCGTAATACGAGAACCGCTCCCACATCTCGGTAAAGAAGAGCAGGCCGAGACCGCGCGGGTGTCCGAAGAGCGCGCGATCGTCGAGGGCGGACGGTCTGGCGGGGGCACCTAATGCCGCGGGAACGTCCGGTTCCTTGACGTCGATGATGGAGCTCATAGGGGAGAGGGAATCGGGTTTGACCGGGAGGCCGGAGACCGGGAGGGCGAGACTGCGAAACGAATGCCTTGATGGTTTGGCCGGTTCAGCGGCCCAGCAGTCTACCGGTCCACCGGTCTACCGGCCCACCGCTTCGGTTCCTTCGTTCCGCCAGCCGCTTGCTGAACACGCCACTCTACACCGGTGGGCGGCTGTTTGATGCAGGCCGCCCAGTGATTGGCGGCTTTTTCTTCGAGAGGTGGAACGATCTCGGTGCACGCGGCGTCTTTCGCCGGATGCTGGCAGCGGGGATGGAACACGCAGCCGGCCGGCGGATTCGACGGGGAGGGAACGTCGCCGGTGAGCACGACGCGTGACTTTTTCCGCGCGGGATCGGGGACGGGCACAGCCGAGAGCAGCGCTTGCGTGTACGGCATGACCGGATCGCGATAGAGATCGGCCGCGCTCGCCAGTTCGACGATCTTGCCCAGATACATCACCGCGACGCGGTCGGCGATGTGTTCCACGACCGACAGATCGTGCGCGATGAACAGATACGCGAGGCCGCGGTCGCGCTGCAGATCCTGCATCAGGTTGATGACCTGGGCCTGAACCGACACGTCGAGCGCCGAAACCGGCTCGTCGCACACGATGAAGGTCGGCTCGACGGCAAGCGCCCGCGCGATGCCGATGCGCTGCCGTTGTCCTCCCGAGAATTCGTGCGGATAGCGCGACGTGTACTCGGCGCGGAGGCCGACCTCGTCGAGCAACTGCTTCACGCGCGCGTCCGCGGCGCCGCCCTCGGCGATCTTGTGGATCGTGAGCCCCTCGCGCACGATCGCGCCGACGGTCATGCGCGGGTTGAGCGACGAGAACGGATCCTGGAAGATGACTTGAATCTTCCGGCGCATCTTGCGCATCGCGCGCGAGTCCAACGACGTGAGGTCCACGCCGTCAAACTCCACACGGCCGGCGGTGGGCTCGATCAATCGCAGAATCATTCGCCCAGTCGTGGACTTCCCGCAGCCCGATTCGCCGACGAGGCCGAGGGTCTCTCCCGGCATGACGTCGAACGAGACGTCGCTGACGGCACGCACGAACCCGGCGGGGCGTCCGAACGCGCCCTTTTTGATCGGAAAATTCTTGACGAGGTTGCGGACGGAAAGCAGCGGGCGGACCGGTGGACGGGTGGACGGGTGGACGGCCGGCGCGTTGGTCATGACTTGATCGCGGCGGCGGGTTCGTGGCGCTGGGAGCGTCGCATCGGTTCTTCGGCGAGGTGACAGCGGGAGACGTGGCGCTCGCCGATCTGGTAGAGCGGCGGATGTTCCGTCGAACAGCGCTCCCACGCGTAGACGCACCGGTCGTGGAATCGACATCCGCTGGGCCATGCGGTCGGCGGCGGCACGGTGCCGGGAATCGTGGCGAGGCGCTCGCGCTCCTGTCCGACGCGCGGCATCGCGGCGAGCAGGCCTTCTGTGTACGGATGGTGGGCAGCGGCGAAGAGCTCTTCGACCGGCGATTCCTCGACGATCTCGCCGGCGTACATCACGATCACGCGGGACGCCGTTTCGGCGACGACACCCAGATCGTGCGTGATGAGCAGGATCGACGTGCCGAACTTCTGCTGCAGCTCGGCGAGGAGCTCGAGGATCTGCGCCTGGATCGTGACGTCGAGCGCCGTCGTTGGCTCGTCGGCGATGACGAGCGCCGGATGCATCACGAGCGCCATCGCGATGACGACGCGCTGCCGCATGCCGCCGGAGAGCTGGTGCGGATAGTCGCGCGCGCGCTGCGCGGCGTCGGGGATGCCGACCGTCTCGAGCATCTTCACCGCGCGGTCCCAGGCTTCCTGTTTGGTGCCGGCGTGGTGAATGCGCACGACCTCGGCGATCTGGTCGCCGATGGTGAAGACGGGATTCAGCGCCGTCATCGGCTCTTGGAACACCATCGAGATGCGCGCGCCGCGAACGGCGCGCATCGATTTTTCGTCGAGCGTGACGAGGTTCTTGCCGTCGAAGTGAATCTCGCTGCCCGGCTCGATCCGGCCGGGCGGACGCACGAGGCGCAAAATCGAGAGCGCGGTCACGGATTTTCCGCACCCCGATTCACCGACGAGCCCCACCGTCTCCCCCGCGCCGACTTCGAACGTGATGCCGTCCACAGCCCGGGCGACGCCGCCGTCGCCGTAGAAATACGTGTGCAGATTCTCGATCCGAAGAAGCGACGGCGACTCAGCCATTCTGCGCGAGTTGATGCGTGGTGGACGGAGGCGGAGACGATGCGGGCGGAGCCGGTCGCGAGACCGACTCGATCTCGATCGCGGCGTTTGAAATCGAACGGTCGAGGTGAACCTGCCGGGGATCGAGCACGTCGCGCAAGGCATCGCCGAGCGTGTTGAACGCTACGACGGTGGCGACGATCGCGATGCCGGGAAACACCACGACCCACCATGCGGTCGTGAACGTGTCGATGCCTTCGAAAAAGATCGAGCCCCAGCTCGGCGTCGGCGGCTGCGCGCCGATGCCGAGGTACGAGAGGCCGGCCTCGAGGGCGATGACGTTGCCGACGGCGAGCGTCGAGCTGACGATGATCGGCATCGCGACGTTGGGCAGCAGATGGCGCAGCACGATGCGCACGTCCGACGCGCCCAGCGCACGCGCCGAGGCGACGTAGTCGGCGCTCTTGGCGAGCCGCGTCTCGGCGCGCACGAGACGTGAGACGGTGAACCAACCGGTGACGCCGATCAGCACGATCAAGCCGGTGAGCGGCACGGGATGCCAGATCGTGAGCACGGCGATGAGAATGAGAACCCGCGGAATCGCCATGAACGCATCGAGCAGCCGCATCATCGTGTTGTCGAGGCGCCCGCCGACGTATCCGGCAACGAGACCATACGCGGCGCCGATCGTGGTGGACACGACGACTGCGAGGACACCGATCGCCAGCGAGATGCGCGCGCCGCACAAGACGCGGGCGAGCACGTCGCGTGCGTACGCGTCGGTACCGAAGAGGTGCGACAGTGACGGCGGCGCGTTCTTGAGCCGCACGATGTCCAGCTGTTCGATGCAGCTCTGCGTGGTGAGGAGCGGGCCGGCGATCGCAGCGACGACGAGGGCGCCGATCACGAGTAACGACCACCGCCCGCCGCGATTCGCGAGCAGCTTCGCCCAGGCCGAGCCGCGGTTATTCACGAACACGGGGATCCAGGACCGCATGGAGCGTGTCGGCAATGAGGTTGCCGACGACGACGAGCACCGCACCGGCGATGACGGTCGCGGTCACGAGGTCGTAGTCGCGGCTGCCGATCGCGCGCGTGGCGAGAAGACCGATTCCCGGCCATGCGAAAACCTGCTCGACGAAGACGGTTCCGCCGAGCAGCGCGGGCAGCAGAACGCCGAGCAAGACGATGGCCGGGGCGAGCGCCGTTCGAAGCGCGTGTTTCCAGATCACGCCCGATTCGGGAACTCCCTTGGCGCGCGCCGTGCGCAGATAGTCCGCCGGAAGAACGTCGAGCACCGCGCCGCGTTGAAATCGGCTGATCGCTCCGGTGGTCAAGAGGATGATCGACGCCAGGGGCAGCACGAAGTGCCGCACGCGATCGGCGATGGCCTGGCCGCGCGGCATGTAGTCGTGCATCGCGTCGACGATGCCGCCGGCGGGGAGCAGCGGCCACCAGTACGCGAAGACCAACAGGACGATCAACGCGCCCCAGAAATCGGGGAGCGAATAAAGCACGAGGAGCACGTGGGAGGAGATTCGGTCGAACCAGCCCCCACGCCCCGCTGCCTGGGCGGTACCGACGACCACGCCAATGACGAGACTGAGGAGTAGCCCGACGCCGGCCAAAGCGAGCGTGCGCGGCAGCGCCTCCACGAGTGCGTTGGCGACCGGCTCGCTCTTGAGTGTGGAGTACCCGAGTTTCCCGTGCGCGACGCTCCAGAGATATCGCCCGTACTGGACGGTGAGCGGTTGGTCGTAGCCGAAGCGTGCACGCCACTCGGCGCGCACGGCCGGCGTGATGCGGCTGGAGTCGTACGAAAACGGATCGCCGGGGGCCGAGCGGATGACGAAGAACGCGATCGTCGTGACGATGAACACGACGACGAAAGACTGTCCGAGGCGCGCGGCCAGGCGCCGGCGCACGATCAACGTGCCGGCGTCGGCGCGCCCGCGCTCAGCGGAATCTTGTCGCGGTCGATTCGCTTGTCGGGCGCAATCGACCACTCGCCCAGGTAACGCCACCAACCATCGGCACGCGTCCGCGTGACAGTGACTCGGCGGTTCACCGCCTCGACCTCGGTGATGTCATAGAGCCAGATGGCGTAGGCATCGTCGGCGATCTGCTGAAACGCGCGCTTGGCGTACGCTTTGGCCTTCGCGGGGTCAAACGACAAAGCGATGCTGTCGATCAACGCGTCGGTCTTGGGATTCGAGTAGTGGAGGACGTTTTGTCCTTCGAGGCCAATGCCGGCGGTGCCCCAATTCTGACGCATGCCGTTCGGGCTCGGATCGGTTTGGAATCCTTGGATGACGGCGTCAAAGTCGCCCGCCTTTTGGCCCGGCTGGATGCGAGCGGTAAACGTCTTCGGATCGACCGCGTCGATGACGAGTGTGACACCGATGCGGCGGAACTGCTCCTGCAGCAACTGCGAATACTTCTGCCGCGATGCGGTCGTCGACGGCAGCAACAGCGAGAACTTGAGGGGCGCGCCGTGCTTGCTCCGTGTGCCGTTGGGGCCGCGTCGCCAGCCTGCGGAATCGAGCAGCGCACCGGCGGCCGCGGTGTCGTACGGCGGCAGTTTCACGGTGGTGTCCGACACAGAAAGAATCATCGGGAAGGGGCCGCGCCCAAGTAATCCCTTGTCGCCGAATACGTTGTGCAGCATCGCGACTCGGTCGACGGCCATCGACAGGGCGCGCCGCACCCGAACATCGCTGAAGATTGGATGCGCCTGCATGTTCGACTTTGGCGCATAGGGATTCATCCCCATGAACACGTATTGCAGGCTTGGAACGACCAGCGCCCGCGCGACCTTACTGCTGTCGAGGACCGCGAGATCTCCCGGGAAGTTCTGCATAAAATCCGCCTGCCCCGTCAGCACCTGCGTGCGCCGCGCCGCCGGATCGGTGGCCGGCGTCACGATCACGCGGTCGAGCAGCGGGCGGCCATGGTAGTTGGCAGTGTCGGCGTCGAGCTCGAAACTCACGTCGGGCTTCCACTGCACGAAGCGAAACTGCCCGCTTCCGACGGGAGTTCGGATTACGTCGGAAGTCCGCAGGCTGTCGAGTGGAACTTTGCCGTATACGTGCTCGGGGACGACGTAGAGCTGGTAGGCGATGTCATAGAACTGCTCCGGCGTGTGCTTCTTGAACCAGACGACGGCGGTCAATGAGTCCTTGACCGAGACGGAGTCGACGTTCGAGAGGGTCGCCGCGACGGGCGATGCGACCTTCGGGTCAATAAGAACCTTGACGCTGTACCGAACGTCGCCCGCGGTCACCGGTTTCCCGTCATGCCACCGCGCGCGCGGATCCAGCGAAAACGTGATCGACAGCGAGTCCGGCGACCATGTCCAGCTCCTGGCTAGCCGCGGCGTGAACGTCTTGTCGCCGGTCGTCGTCAGGTCGCTCGAGATGTCAGCGAGGTGGTCGAACACGAGGTCGATGACGACCGCGCCGACCTGCTCGGCCACGAAGGCCGGGAATACGGATTGTGGATCGCTGGGCGCGGAGTAGATGAACGTGCCACCCGAAGGTCCGGACGCGGGTCTCGGTCCGCCCTCGGTCGACGTGCATGCGGCCAGCAGGATCAGCGCCGAAATCGCGACGACGGGCTTGTGCATGGGGCGAGGGCGGAGAGGGAGAGAAGTGCAAGAATCAATCAGCTCGTCGGAGGCGTTCACTCGCTCATCGCCTCCACGTCCACGAATCATCCGAATACTGGACGACGAGCGCGGAGGCTCGGGCACGCAGGTCGTCATCGATTTGGAGGCTCATCGCCTCGGGGTCCTCGAGATCGCGAACCGCGCCCTCGAACGCGGTCGCCGCCTCGGCGAGCGACGGAGCGCGTCCCATCGCCTCGACGAGCGTCGCCGGCGCGGGCAGCTTGGAACCCGGCGACAGACTGAACTCCGCCAGCCGCGTCTGATCGTCGCCGACGAGGACGGAGCCATGCTGGAGTAGCGCGCCGTCGGATCGCCACTGCGCGCTCCCCGCGAGTTTCCGTCCCTCGAAGGTCAGTTCGCCTTCCGCCGGAAGCTCGAAGCACGGCGTGGCGTCGGGGAGTCGAGCCCGTTCCCGCCGCGGCGACACCCGCGCATCCACGCCGAGCTTGTTCAACGACGCGACCAGGAGGCGGTTGATGCGCGCATAGGACTCGCGCTCCGTCCCCGCGGCGGCGGAAGGGGCAGTGACGCTGTAGGTGATTTCCCTATGATGCAGTATCGCGCGACCCCCCGTCGGCCGGCGAACGACGGCCACGCCCTGTCGACGAATCCGATCTCGGTCATAGTGACGGAGCGCCGGCTGGTTGCGACCAAGGGAGATGGTGGGCGCGGACCAGGCATATACGCGCAGTGTCCACTCGCCCGCCTCTCGAGCGCGAGACATCAACGCCTCGTCGAGCGCCATGTTCTCGGCTCCCGCCGCGGCGGGGGTGACCAGGATGCGCCAGCGCTGACGAGGCATCAGGCGAACGAGGAGGGATTACGGGGGCGGAGGGTTTGACCCTAACATAAATTCAAGGCGCAGTTGGCGCCCCTCCCGAACTCACCGGGCCTCTTCCCGCCCGCGATCGAGGACTTGAATGACGACCCACGCTCGAGAAGTCACCGCTGCCACCGTGGACGCGACGAGCTTCGTGCCGAGGCACATCGGCCCGTCAGCGGCCGAGATCCGTGCGATGCTCGACCTCCTCAGGTACGACTCGCTGGATTCCCTCATCGACGCGACCGTCCCGTCCAAAATTCGGCTGAACCGGCCGCTCGCGATCCACGCGCCCATGTCGGAGCACGAGGCGCTGTCGTCGCTGCGCGAGACGATCCGACGCAACCAGATCGCGCGGTCGTACATCGGACTCGGCTACTACGACTGCATTACGCCGCCGGTCATCCAGCGCAACGTGCTGGAGAACCCGGGCTGGTACACGGCGTACACGCCCTATCAGGCGGAGATCGCGCAGGGGCGCCTCGAGGCGCTTCTGACGTTTCAAACGATGGTGATCGATCTCACCGGTCTCGAGATCGCGAACGCATCGCTGCTCGACGAGGGCACGGCCGCCGCCGAGGCGATGGCCATGGCGTACGGCGTTCGCGGCAAGCCGGGGAAGGAGACCTTCTTCGTCTCGAACGAGTGTCACCCCCAGACGATCGAAGTCGTCAAAACGCGGGCGCACGCTCGTGGCGTGAACGTGGTCGTGGGCGACTGGCGCAAAGCGGCCATCGACGAGGAAGTGTTCGGCGTGCTGCTGCAGTATCCGGCGACGAACGGCGCGGTCTACGACTATCGCCAGTTTTGCGAACGAGCACACGCCGTCCAGGCGGTGGTGACGGTAGCCACCGACCTCATGAGCCTCGTGCTGCTGACGCCGCCGGGCGAGTGGGGCGCGGACATCTGCGTCGGCAACAGCCAGCGTTTCGGCGTACCGCTCGGGTTCGGTGGCCCGCACGCCGCGTTTTTCTCGACGCGCGAGGAGTACAAGCGCCATCTGCCGGGACGCATCATTGGCGTTTCGCGCGACGTCGACGGCAAGCCGGCACTTCGCATGGCGCTCCAGACGCGTGAGCAGCACATCCGGCGTGACAAGGCCACGAGCAACATCTGCACGGCGCAGGTGCTGCTCGCGGTGATCGCCGGCATGTACGCCGTCTATCACGGACCTGAACGGCTGACGGAGATCGCGTCGCGCATTCACGAGTTGGCGGCGACGTTGGCCGCCGGCGTCGAGTCGCTCGGCTATTCGTTGGCGTGCGACGACTACTTCGACACCATTTGCGTGGAGATGGGCGCGCAGCCGGCGACCGACGTGATCGGCGCGGCGCGGGCAAAGGGAATCAACCTGCGCTCACTCGGCGACTCGCGCGTTTGCGTCGCGCTCGACGAGACGGCGACCGCCGCCGACGTGGACGAACTGCTCCAGGTTTTCGCGACCGGCCACGGCACGGCCCCGACGTACGATGGGCTGAGGGGTGAAGTGGATACCCGGTACGACGAGCGCTTCGCGCGGACGACGCCTTTCCTCACGCACCCGGTCTTCCACAGCTACCACTCCGAGACCGAGATGCTGCGGTATCTCAAGCGTCTCGAGAATCGCGACCTTTCGCTCACGACGTCGATGATTCCGCTCGGCTCGTGTACGATGAAGCTGAACGCGACGGCCGAGATGTATCCGGTGACGTGGCCCGAATTCGGGAAGATCCACCCGTTCGCGCCGGCCGAGCAGACGAAGGGCTATCGCGAGATGTTCGATCGCCTCGAGCAGGCGCTCGCGGAGATCACCGGCTTCGCCGCGGTGTCGCTGCAACCGAACGCGGGCTCACAGGGCGAATACGCCGGTCTGCTCGTGATTCGCGCGTACCACGAGGCGCGCGGCGATGCAAAGCGGAACGTGTGTCTGATCCCGCAGTCCGCGCACGGGACAAACCCGGCGAGCGCGGTGATGGCTGGAATGAAGGTCGTCGTCGTGAAGAACACCGACGCCGGCGACGTGGACATGGCCGATCTCGAGGAGAAGGCCAAGGCGAACGCCGACGTGCTCGCGGCGCTCATGATCACCTATCCGTCGACGTATGGCGTGTTCGACGAAACGATCGCCGACGTGTGCACGATCATTCACAAGTATGGCGGCCAGGTGTATCTCGACGGCGCGAACATGAACGCGATGGTCGGCCTGGCGCGCCCGGGCGATGTCGGCGCCGACGTCTGCCACCTCAACCTTCACAAGACGTTCTGCATTCCGCACGGCGGTGGCGGCCCGGGGATGGGACCGATCGGCGTCGCTCAGCACCTCGTCGAGTTCCTGCCAGGCAATCCTGTCGTGAAGGTGGGCGGGTCGCACACTGCGGGCGCGGTGTCCGCCGCGCCGTGGGGAAGCGCCAGCATCCTGCCGATATCGATGATGTACATCGACATGATGGGCGGCACCGGGCTCACGGAGGCGACGAAAGTCGCGATCCTCAACGCGAACTACATCGCGAAGCGCCTCGAGTCGCACTATCCGGTGCTGTACAAGGGCAAGCAGGGGATGGTGGCGCACGAGTGCATCGTCGATCCGCGGGCCTTCAAGTCGTCGGCCGGCGTCGAAGTCGAAGACATCGCGAAGCGCCTGATGGACTATGGGTTCCACGCGCCTACGGTGTCGTTCCCGGTCGCGGGAACACTGATGATCGAGCCAACGGAGAGCGAGTCGAAGGCGGAGCTCGACAGGTTCTGCGAGGCTCTTATCGCGATCCGTGCCGAGATCGGCGAGATCGAGTCGGGAGTCGCGCACCGTGAGGACAACGTCCTCAAGAACGCGCCACACCCATTGTCGCGCGTGATGAGCGACGCGTGGAGCCATGCGTACGGACGCGAGAAGGCCGCGCTCCCGGCGCCGTGGACACGCGAGTACAAGTTCTGGCCGTCAGTCGGGCGAGTGGACAGCGCCTACGGCGATCGGAATCTCGTGTGTTCCTGTGTCCCGACGGAGGCGTACGCGGATTAAGCGGGTGGACCGGTCAACCGGTAGACCGGTCCACCGGTCTACCAGCGCCAACGGCGCTAGCCGCCGAGGTGGGCCGAGTAGGCGCTTGCGTCGAGCAACTGTTTGCGCTCGTTCGGGTCTTTGAGCCGGACCTTGATCATCCAGCCGTCGCCGTACGGCGAACTGTTGACGAGCGCCGGCTCCTTGTCGAGGCGGTCGTTGACGGCGATGACATCGCCCGTCACCGGGGAGTAGAGCTCGGACACGGCCTTCACCGCTTCGACGGTGCCGAACACGTCGTGCTTGGAGAACGACGCGCCGACCTTGGGCAGCTCGATGAAAACGACGTCGCCGAGCTCTCCCTGGGCGTAGTCGGTGATGCCGATTGCCACGACGTCGGCGTCGTCGGTGGGCTTCAGGTATTCGTGGTCTTCGGTGTACAGCAGGTCCTTCGGGATATCGGACACGACGTGCTCCAAATCGGGGTCGGCGTGAGGGGCGAACGCGCGCGGAGTCTATCCGCGCCGGGATGGGGCGTCAACGCCGGCGGGACAGCGGGTCGGCGGGACAGCTCGACGGCTGGGCGTTACTGGAGCCGTCAGGCCGTCAAGCTGTCAGGCCGTCAAGCTGTCAGGCCGTCAAGCGGGCCGGCTGTATCACGACCGTGCGACCGACCGGGCCCCGCTCGTGTCCCTGATCAG